>JAICVW010000618.1 GCA_025935105.1 Nitrososphaeraceae archaeon | reverse complement strand
TTATCTATTGCTACTCTTGGAACAATAATTGTACCTTCACTATGACCTAGTATTGTTATTTTGTTTGGATCAACTTCTGGCTGATTTATTAAGACCGCTAAAGCCTTCTGTGCATCCTGCTTTAGATCATTAAATGTTGCATTTCCAAAAATGTTACTATCTATGATTGTATGATTTGCACCTACACCTCTCTTGTCATACCGTAATACTGCAAAGCCTCTTTCTGAAAGGTATTGGGATATTTGCCAAAATGGTTTAACATTTGCTAATGATGATGGCTGAGATTGATAGTATGAAAGTACACCAAAGCTTCCAATAATAAGAATAATCTCTAATATAGCCAATATTGCTATCTTTGAAACTACCTTAGAACTTATTCTTTGTAACATTGCAATTTCGCTGTTCTAAAGATATATTATGTAGCTAATTTCATCAACCAGAGTCATCTAATACAATTCTGCCTTGAGTCGATTCACCAAATAATCTATTGTGACAGGTTTTCTAATAAAACATCCCAAGCTTACAGATGGGTAAATTTCTCTTAATGCTTCACGATTAATCTGTCCTGCGGTCATAAAGCAAGCTTTTACATTGATATCTACTTCTAAAATCTTCATATACAAGTCAAACCCATCCAAAATTGGAAACGCGTAAGCGCTTCTACCGGGAGTGGGATTGGATTAGCAACATATTCTAATAGTAAATCAACTGTACTGTCGTATGCTTCAATATTTGAAAGTCTTTGGCGGCAAGACGAACTGTATCAACAACTAGAGAAATCAAGAAATCAGATAGAGGAGATGAAACAGTATCTAAATCAAGTATTAAAAGAAGTGAAGCATATCAGAGAATAATAAATATTCTTTTTTGTTCGGTGTCTATCACTCATTCTGTAGTCAGTTGGAAGTATGTATGCAGGTTTTGTTATTGTAGTTTAAGTAGATCAAATAATTTATCTTTCACCATAAATTTAGTATTAAGTATTCTATTTAGTGCTAGCGGCCTTTATATGCAACGCGCATTACTATGTGCAATGGCAAGTACAAACGAGCATCCAGAAAAATATGCCTGGTGGATAAATGAGCTTAATTCATTGGGGGTTAAAGTCAAAGATAATAATGAAATAGTAGATATTCGACAACTTGAGAATCTTGCTGATGATATAAAACAAACACACATTCACGAGTATAAACAAGAGCGAACTTAATTGGCTGAGGTTGGTTATCATGACTGATTTTACAGCCATTAGCCAACATTAGACTAGTATTTTTCTATTTTCCCCTCGCTTCTCAATTAAAATTCGAATCGCATACTGCATTTCTCGTGCTCAATTTGGTAACGATTGGTAACAAGGGTAACAGAGGTAATTATTAGAAAACAACGGTAACAAAACTGGTAACAAGGGTAACAAGAGCTTTAAGGGTCAACGTTGCATACAGTAGTAGATACAAAAAAGTGATGCCGCTAATAGGAAATCTAAGTAGAGAAGAAAAAGAAGAACTTGTTCGGAATCTGTACTTCAACAAAAAGCGTCTCAAGTTTGAAGATATTGATATTTTATGTAAGTTTATGCGATAAAGTAATCATAGGACTCATTTGCTAATATCAAATAATAAAGCACTGCGAAAGCCTTAAGTCATTATCAGGATCGGACGAATGAACGACAGAAAAACTTTCACATGACGCACAATTAGTATGTCATGTATGGGAATGTTGACGTCATCGATCTGCTTCTAGTTATTTGTTAGATTCATTTTACTTCACTTTACCCATACATGTATTGCAGTATCTTTCCAGAAGCGTAACACCTTGGCCAAGGTCTAATCTGAATAAAGCTTCTTGTGTTGCTAGATTTCCACAGGTAATGCAATATTTCCTTTTATCCATGGTTACATTTTTGGGGCGAACGTTTGCTTTTATAGCTGATATTGATATTAGTTTTCTTTGAATCAATTCTTATTTCGATCAAACTCCATGAAAAGCTTAAACATTCATAGTCCTCATTTTAGCTAGATCTAATCTTTTCATAGAGTAATATAGTCTTTCTTCTATATATCCTAATAGGAGTGTATTCACCCATACTACCATTCGCAGCTCTATCTTTAATTCCAGATGGTAATCTTGCATCCTCACGAATGTAGTATTTGGTATTTGATTTCAGTAAGTTAAACCTGGAAGTTTTGCTTCAGTGATGCTAACTAATCAGTGAGATGAGGGGGAGAAATCAGGGATTCGAATGCACAGATTCATATACCTGTGTAGATTTGTAGACTTGTATCTAATACGGATTAGTTGTACTCCTGTTTACAATAATGCAAAATTCAATTGTATGTTCTGCCTGCGACGCAGGGAATAGTATCATTACAGACCTAGACACAGGTGAGATGGTCTGCAGTCAATGCGGTTTAGTTCTATTTGATAAAATTCAAGACACAAAGCAAGAATGGCGTGAATTCCCAGACAC
>JAICVW010000075.1 GCA_025935105.1 Nitrososphaeraceae archaeon | reverse complement strand
TATGTATATCTACACAGGATAAGGAGGAAATAATTAGATTTGTCAAAGCGATTGAACCATGTTTTGGAGCAATAAATATCGAAGATATACAATCACCGAAGGTTTTTGATATAATAAAAAGGCTCAGGGATGAGCTTTCCATACCTGTGTTTCATGACGATCAGCATGGAACAGCTATAATCACGTTAGCTGCATTGATAAATTCTCTAAAAATAATAGATAAAAAAATAGAAGATATAAAAGTGGTAATATCAGGAGCAGGCTCTGCAGGTTATGGAATTTTCAAGATTTTAAAAGAAGCAGGCTGTAGAAATATTGTAGTAACAGACAGTAAAGGCGCAATATACACAGAAAGGAAAGACCTTGTATCTGATAATACTTCAAATTTATACAAACAGGAAATTGCGAGGGATAGTAACCATGCCAAGTTAACAGGAAATTTAGGAGAAATAATCAAACAAGCAGATGTTTTCATAGGTGTATCAGGCAAAGTTGGCCTTTTAAGTAAAGATATGGTCCACTCTATGAATAATGATGCAATAGTGTTTGCGCTTACAAACCCAGATCCTGAAATTCTTCCATCAAATGCACTTGATGCCGGGGCAAGAATTGTATGTACCGGGCGCTCAGACTTTCCAAACCAAGTCAATAATGCTGTTGTATTTCCATCAGTTCTTAGAGCTTTATTGGATACAAGAGCAAAAGGATTGGATGAAAAGATGCTTGTAACTGCATCCTATACAATTGCCTCGTTAGTTGAGAAATCTCATTTAAAGGAAGACTATGTGATTCCAATGGTAAATGACCCGAGGATTCTTCCAATTGTTACAGATAGATTAAAAGAAGCAATTGAAAAGAGCGCGTTCAAGAACGATGGGGAAACAGGTCATTTGCAATGAGGAACAGTTTCGGCAAGAAGTTCCGAGTACGCTGGTTCTATGCAGGCTTATACGATTCAAGATACTTTACATATCTTATTTAGAACTTTCTCACTTAATCTTCTCAATGATGTCTGCAATAGATGTTCTTACAGCTGAAATCCCAGTTCTAAATGGATATGCGCCGCTACCCTCATCTGTTATCGGATTTATCCATTCATAATATGTATGCATATGTGGATGTCCTTCTGAAGCAAGCTTGGAAAATAATATACTAGATTCTTCAACCCTATCAAATCTACTTCTGGCTAGCATTTCTATTCCCGTAGTCCAAGGCCAAAAGGTCTGGTTGTGGTACTGATATGGTTTGAGAATCCAGGGGCCAGTAGCTTTCAGTTCGGCCTCAGTCACTAGCGGCCATTTCTCTTTCCATACTCTGCTTTTGATAGCGTCAAGCGTACGAAGTGATCTATTATAAAGGCTTTGATCTAGTAGGTTTTTAGCTTCTCTTCCGTTATATTCTCCCGTAGATTTTATATGGTCATTCATTGCGTTCTCTGTAATAGCTACCAAATACAAAGAAACATCTTGTGTAAGTGTTCTGTAAGGACCCCCAATGTGATGTGTTTCCTGTATATCTAAATAGCAACCATCTTCTTCTGACCACAGATGCTGATCGACTGCTTTTATTGCTCTGTCTGCCAGCCTGGATATCCTGTCTGAAATATCTCTTCCAAGCTGCGAAAGTAAATAGGCTAGGTTACTTAGTGCAAGAATCCAACAAGCTTGGCTGTAAACTATTTGACCTGCTCTCAGTACAGTGTCCATCCAATCTTCATTGTGATTTTGTTCTAGTAGACCATCGTTATCAATATCCCTCCTCGATAAATACTCGACTGCCTTTAGCATACGAGGAACCACAAATTCAGCTACCTTTTTGGGATCCGTTATTCCTGCCTTTGATAATAGAGCCGAAACGTAATCTGAGGAGTGTTCTGAGGCTATTACAGAAGTTTCAGATGAGGAGGAACTTGTAGTATCATGTACGTGTTTAATGGCTCTAGCCAAGAGCCAGGACGTTGTAGAAATCATCAAACCAGTAGAATCGATATCAGGATTCTGTCCATATACTTCTGAAAAACCTATCGGATATATCGTTGTAGGAAGAGCTCCTTGAAACTCTTTCTGTTTATCCTCTTTTGCAACCTCCGACAAAAACTTCATTTCAGGAGAGCCTCTACCATAAACTAATTTTTCTCTGTTAGGCTCTATCTGGTGTGACCATATTTGATAAATCTGCTGCATGACTCCATCAACATTACCAGATAAAAACCAGTCTCTGAGAATATACGAGGCATCTCTGCACCATATGGCCTGATAAACTCCGCCTGGATTTATTCCTTGAAGCACATGTTCTTGTGTTTTTTGCAAGAACTTATTTGCTTTATCCACAAAGGAACTCCATCCACTACTACTATTTGTTGCTGCAGGGCTTCTGATATCTGACATCTCTTGTTTTTATTGTAGTTTCCTTTTTATAAGATTTATTTAATATTACAAAAACCTTATCAACTATATTGTATCACAATCTTATTACATGAGTGTAAAGGAGATGAAGAAGAAGGATCAGTTAAACAATTTATCACAGAATTCGACTAAGGATCTTTCTCATTATTATACATGCAGATCATGTGGAATGAAATTTGATAACTTTGGTGATATGCAGAAACATATATTGGTAGAGCATATGCAGAAGGGAGATATTCCATAAGACGATTCAAGGCAAGTTAGAGAAGTAAAGTAGGTTGAAGTAACTTTAACATATAGCAAGGAATAGCAATAATACTAAAACCAGAAAATGGAATATAATAAAGATACCACAACTGCAATTGCAAGGATATTTTATGACTTACATAAATTAAGTAAAGATATGCCCACATAGATGATCTACAAGCAGATTTAGAGCAAACTTCTACAATAGGGGAAGATGACTGCAACATTACCCGTATAACCATCGTATAACCATGAGCTCACATAGCAGACAGGTAGACGCTCGGAGTCATTCATGAGTGACGGCAACAGCATTGATAGAGAACCTATCAGCAAATTTATTGCCGAATCAGTAGTAATTGATTTATCTACAAAATATAGGATCGAGGAGGTATTTACATACTCTGATCTTGGGGCCTATTCAAAAGTTATCAATCTGACACCCTCTTGCTTCATACAGGTACCAATGAATAAATATTAGATTAGAGATCAAAATATTAAATATAACTTTACTTCCCTTGAACCTTCTGCAGCTCAGTGGATAGCAGATAATCACCTAAAATGTGTTGGTATGGAACATTTAGTTTAGAAAAGTACGGATCTAAAGAAGGGTTGTCACCTAAGTTATTGTTATCGAGCTCAGTTGGAATAATAGAGAATTTGAGCCCAAATTTGAAGAATCTTATCGACAAGAGAGTCTTTCTAGTTTGTTTGCCATTGCTCCTTCCAGGTGCTGATGGGTCACAGGCCAGAACAATAGCATTTGACATTGTATGAGTTTTTGATAGTTATGCAACGATAATATATTTTGTTGTCTTGTATATCATTAATTAAGAATGAGTAGTTGACTATGATCATTAAAAGAAACTGGCGTGATATACATCCCACTATAGCTCATCAGAGTGGACTAGATTGGAGATTACTCTCATCAACAATTAAAACTAGTGGCGATATAGAAGATTCTGGGCTAGATCCACAGTGTCGTTGTTTGAAGGCTATAACTTATGTTTCATTTGCCAAATTGCAACCTAGTCTTTCGTATGAACCACATCATCATGACGATCATGAAGAAATCTATTATATAATAAATGGAACTGGAAAAATTAAGATAGGAGATGAAGAAGCCAGGTTAAGAGATGGTGACATCATTTACATACCAGAGAATACCACACATTCAATTATAAATGATGGCGAAGAGATGATTGACTTTTTGGCATTTGGCGGATACACTGGAAAAGAAAAAAAGAAAAAAAGAAATAGAAAATAACAAGTTAATTACTTTAGCCATCTACTACTAACTCCATTTTTTGATATCTAAAGTCACATTGCTGCAACTAAAATTAAGACAACCAGAAAAATTTTTGTTTATAATATATACCGCATATATGAACTGCTAAAATGTGAGACTAAATGAAGCTAGGAATTATAAGCTTAGGTAAGATGGATGGAAACTTGCTCTTTAGGCTATTGTGAAGGATATTAACGTAGTGTACCTCGCAAAATAACACTTTTTTTTGGATATTGGTTACCAAGTAGCATTCGGCCATGTAGAAACCATCGATTATTAGAGTAATATTGGTTAGTCTGTGCGTGTTATAGGCTATGCATCTGAACTATATTTCTCTATTCTGTGTTCTTACCAATCTTGATGTAATATGTTCGCCAAATAATCGTTTTATTACTGAAACTATGGTTTCATTCTCGTTTCGTTGATTGTACAATAGTTTAGAATAGCCACGTTTCATCTGTTTTCTATATCGGCCAAATGTCTTCCATATTGGAACATCTTCATATCGAGCTGGTATTATGCTAAATCCATGTAATAGTTCTCTAACCAGAACATGATTCTCTTCACTATCATACCCCTTGTCAGCTGTAGCTACGGATAACGGAATGATATCTGATATCCTTGTTACAATTGGTCTAAAATCTATAGTATCATGTCTTGTAGGGGATCTCCTTATCTTAATTGTACATATAATTTGCTGTAGCAAGTCAGCCCCAACCGGTAATTTCGCATATTTTCTTCTCATTGCTTTACGTTCAGTATAATACTGAGAAGCATGAGTTATCTTAAATCCTGTAGAATCTATTCCAGCAAATATTCTTCTAATGTTCGTAAATAGTAGTAAAGAGGATATTATCTTATCCAATAGCATACCGTTTATTCTTGAAGAAAACTTTTGGAGAGTAGTATAATGAGGTATATGTGACAGCTGAAGAAACATTCTTAGGTAATATGCTTCATCTAGCCATTCCACAAACAATCTATAACTCTTACCTTCGTATTGTCGTATGGTAAGCAGTACTATATGCTGCCATAAACTGAATATATGGTTGCTCTTCTTATGGGAAAACAGTGGTATCCTTGAACGCATCAATACACGATATATCACATATGCTAGTCTAACATACTTAGATTCCTTCACTATTAATTATGTCTAGGACTTATAGAAAGCTTTGACTGAACCCATTAAAGCATGTATTCTACATAGCCTAGCATTCGATAAAACGTAATACAAAAAAGCACCAACTGTTCCCAAACATAGCTACAATGTCGCGATAAGTCCTGAAACAGCAGCTAGGTCGGGTCAGACAATCAGATCAGCATGATAGAGTAAAAAAGGTTTGAGTTTGGATCGTACAAATATATTTGTAAACGCGGTACAACCATGAAAGAGGTTGGATGGAGAGGTTGTGTCTTGTCATCTGATAATAAAATTGAAAATGTCCTAATACTTCAAGGTGGAGGTTCTTTAGGTGCTTTTGCATGTGGAGTATTCAAAGCTCTAGTAAAAAAGAATATAAAAATAGATATTGTGGGCGGTACTTCGATTGGTGGCATAAATGCTGCTATAATAGCTGGCAGTGTAGATAAAGAGCACCCAGAACACACGCTTGAAGAGTTTTGGTTAGAGCTTGCAGAGAACTCTGTAGACCTTACCAATCCAGTATTGCAGTGGCTAATTAACAAATCTAGAATGGAATTGGCGAGACCTTTAAAGAACCCTTTACAAACTACAAATGAAGCTAATTCACTATTAAGCACAATCAGCTCTGTATTTTACGGAAATGATAAATTCTTTGTTCCTAGATGGAGGGGAGATTATGCTTTAAAAGATCCGCAATACTTTAGTCCATATAGATGGACATATGTATATGACCATTCACCCTTAGCCGAAACTTTAGAAAAATATATTGATTATAATAGGCTTCAGCCTAAAGGTAGCCCTTACGCACGTTTAATAATAACTGCTGTCAATATCTTAACAGCGGAACAATTAACTTTTGACAGTTCTAAGCAAGATATAATTGCTAAGCACATTTTAGCCACGTCTGGTTATCCATCCTATAATTTTCCATGGATAGAAGTAGAGCCAGGCATATTTGCATGGGACGGTGGTCTTCTAAGTAACACGCCTTTTAACGAGGTAATAGACGCATCACCTATAATCGACAAACGACTATTCTTTGTTGAAAACTATCCTAGGAGAATTGAAAAGCTACCAAATAAACTGGCTGAAGTCTACCATAGAACCAGAGACATCATGTTTTCTGACAAGTCCCAACACAACATAAAGATGTCTAAAGTAATAACACGATATCTGAGATACATAGAAGAGCTCTATCAGATAATTGAGAAAAATATTGACCCAGCTAAAATAGATAGAAAGCAACTTGAAAAGATTCGACAAACTTATAAGAAAATGAAACATCAACATGGTGCAGAAATAAAAAATATATTTCATATAATCAGAGATGAACCATTCCCACGCTACTATGAGAATACTGATTTTTCAGTCGAGACAATAAAGGCTTCAATTAAGGATGGTGAATCAAAGACCAATCAAATATTGGAGAAAGCTTCAGTTTTTAATAAAAACTAATTGTTTACTATTCAGTGCTATCGGTAGATACCATGCATATATCAGATTCTTACTGCTCATAAGGCCTTTCTATTGAGTGAGTCTATTTGTCCAATTTACAAGATTTTCAAGTAGCTGTTTTATGAATACTTTAGTATTTTCATCTGTGAGTTTACCATTTAAATCAAACCTATTTTGTGCAAAGGTTACTATCACTTCAGGGCAGTTAACTGGATGCATGTTAAGGAACACAAAAGTCTGACGTAAATGATATTGTGCCCTTGCACCACCAAGCATGCCAATAGACGCACTCATGATGGCAACGGGTTTATCGTTAAATGGATTATCTCCATATGGTCTTGATGCATAATCAATTGCATTCTTTAGTACTCCAGGAATAGAGTAATTATACTCAGGAGTAGCAATCAATATTGCATCTGATTCTTTTATCTTTGATTTGAATTCACTCACCTTTTCAGGCATCTTCTCCTCCTGGTCCTGATTAAATGGAGGAATACCATCAAGGTCAAATATCTCTAAAGTAACATGGTCTGGAAGCAGTTCCTTTGCTGCACGCAGAAGAGCTTTATTACAGGAACCTACTCTCAAACTTCCTGCAAAACCCAAGATTCTTAGTTTGGTTTCCATTTATTTACACTTGTTTTACTGGACCGGAAGCAACTGAGGTTTTCCGATGACTGACCTTGACGCATAATTAAGCACTATTTATTATCCCATGAAAGTTCTTCACATGGCTATTTAATTGTTCCATGGTTCTGAACTCTCTTCTACAAGCGCCACAATACATTTTTTGGTGCATTTGCTTTAAATGAATTGCCAGTTCGGCATTATCTTTTAGTTGTTGGGAGCATTCATCGCATTGTATTACCATCGATGCTACAACTCTGACATCCATAATAAGATTTTAATTTAACAATAACATAATTGGCATGAGTTATCTATCAAGCATTCATCAATCAAAGTCATTATTATTATTATTATGTCATTTGTGAAATTATGTAGTATCTCGTCACCCCTCTACTAGAAGCTGCTACATAGACTGGCCAGACTGAAGAATCTTGGTTGCATTCCTCACTTTAGGATTCCGCGCCAAGGTGTCAGTTCCTCTACTTTCCTTACAGCGTTTTCAAATTGTATGCCATCAGCTTTTTGATAATGAGCTATAAGTTTGCCTCCTATCTTTGTGTTCCTTATTGCGGAATCGATTATCATTTTAGCATTATTATCGGCCTTCTGTCTATAGTTTATAACCCAATAACAATCTCCAACGAATTCCAATGGCTTAATCTGATATATCAAATCTAACACTTCGCCTGTCACTATTTCAACTGTAACATAAAGGTCAGCCGATAACTTCTCTCCAGTCAAAGAATCCAAAAAAAGATATTGCGTAAACTGCAGGTATAGGAGATAACGTAAAGAAATTAAGAAACAGATTAATGGATATGCAAAATAAAGTCGAAATTAAATTGAATTAATTAACTTGGTATAGATTAAAAGTATCTTTTAGTAAACGCACATGCAAATGTAATCCACACACTCCACAATCAGATTCTTGCATTTGATTGCCGGTGTTCTTATAGCATGTCTGCTCATATAAAACATGAAACAAAGAATTAATCATTCTAGTAGTATCATTTGGGGTTCTGTAATTAAAGAAGAAGCAAGGGAATGAATTATGATAATGATCTTAGAAGTCCAAATTATGTTACTACTATCTATGAAAAGGTAGCTGAATATCAATGGGTTTGAGATCTAAATATCTGATGGATAATCGAATGGAGTAAACAAATTGAGACAACTACAAAAAATTCCAATTGTTATTCATTAGTGGTAGCATTGGATTCACTAAACCAATTCTTTTGGAGAAAGTTCTAGCAAGTTAGTGAACTATAAAATGACATGTAAAAACATTTGCACTTTCTATAGAGCAAAGAAGTCATATCAAGAAAGTTATTACGCTAATGGTTACAAGCGGTGTACAAACTGCGAGATCTTTCTGAAGTGGGATGGCGTACGATGTCCTTGCTGTGGAGGTAGAGTGCGAATAAAAACACATGATGCTTATACTAGGAGAAAATCTAATTCTACCCTAAAGTTTGCGGCCTAAAGTGTATGACTGCCTTGTTGCACAAATACTGTCATATTGGTTTGGTTTAATTGACCAAGCTGCGTTTAGCTAACCTAAACTGATATTTTATGTGATTGACTGGTCTTCATACAACCAATCACTGGTTAGACGAGGTGAAGTTATTCTTGACTTTGACACCATAGATGGTTGGTATGATGAGTTAGGGAGAATGGACCTCTTGCGTAATTGAAAGCTTAAAGCTATATTCTCCATTGATCTGGACATACTCGATACTGTATTGATGTCTTATGCTCGACTTTCT
>JAICVW010000361.1 GCA_025935105.1 Nitrososphaeraceae archaeon | reverse complement strand
TGGTTGTCTTAGGGGCAGGACCAACAGGCTTGATGCTAGCTATTTTAGCAAAATTAAGCGGCGCAGGAAAAGTGGCAGTGGCTGATACTAATCGATTTAGATTGAACTTTGCCGAAAAGCATTTCGACGTTGATATATTAAACGCATCGAGTGAAACCAGTCTAGTCAGGGCAGTAGCGGATATCACAGGACAAAGAGGAGCAGATCTCACAATAGTTGCGACAGGCAATCCGAAAGCACTATTTGTATCACTAGATGTGACTCGGAAGGGAGGTGACATCCTAATTTTTGGGGTTCCGGCTAAGGCCAGTTCGACTCCTTGCGACATAGCAAAAATATACTCAAAGGAGATCTCAGTGATCCCTAGTTACGCGTCTTCAGAAATAGAGATCAATCAAGCTATTCGAATGCTTTCATTAGGAGATATCAAGCTGGAGTCGCTAATCTCTCATCGATTTGAGCTTGAACGTACAGCTGAGGCTCTTGAATGTGCCCATAACGCTAAGGATGCGATGAAAGTACTAATAACCTCATAACTATGACTTGGAAACTATAAATAATTCCACTCGGCGAACTTAAATACGATCAATATGGATTGGGGAATGAAAAACAGAATCTCCAAGATTATTCGCCCTGAAGACGGAAGAACTGTGATGCTCGCAATAGATCACGGCTACTTTTTAGGCCCTACAGAAAAGTTAGAGAATCCAGGCAAAATAATTAAGCCCCTGCTGCCTTATGCTGATTCGTTAATGCTCACTCGTGGCATCTTACGCACTTCCCTAAATCCGAGTGTAAATATTCCAATAGTTCTGCGAGTCTCAGGGGGGAGCAGTGTAATAGGAGAGAACCTGTCGAACGAGTGCCTCACCACTTCTGTGGAAGATGCCTTGAAACTGAATGTATCTTGTGTTGCTCTTTCAATATTTGTTGGAAGCAAATATGAACACCGAACTCTGAAGAATCTGGCAAAACTTGTAGATGAATGTGAAAGGTTCGGAATTCCGACCCTCGCCGTGACTGCGGTAGGAAAGGAAATGACGAGAGATTATCGCTATCTGGCACTTTCATGCAGAATTGCTGCCGAACTTGGGGCTCATTTGGTGAAGACATACTACTGCGAGAACTTTCATAAAGTTGTTGAAGGTTGTCCTGTTCCTATAGTTGTTGCTGGCGGAAAGAAGTTTCCTCAGCCCGAGGATGCATTACGCCTTGCTTACGAGGCTATCGAGCACGGAGCAGCTGGAGTTGATATGGGCAGAAATATTTGGCAATCAGATTTTCCAGTCGCTATGATCAAGGCAATTAGGTCTATCGTACATGGTAATTCAACGGTGAAGGAAGCTAGCGAAATTTTCATGCAGGAAAAAGAGACATTCCAAGCTGCATAGCCAAACCAAACCTGGCAGTACCTTAGCCCAAATACACGCAAAATTTGCGGCGCCATGAATTACTAGGATTACTTGATTTCGTTTGTGCCTTTCTCTATAGCACGAGGGTTTCAAACTGAATGCATCAACAATTGCTGGTGGGGCACTTACACAATACTTATAAATTACGATGGCACAGCAATTTTGTTGGAAATGCCTATTGCTAATTATGAATATTATGTAGATCATCCGCGGATCTGTATTGCTAGCTTAGGTTCGGTAGTAGGTATGCTTCTTTAATCGGACCTGCAAGCAGTTTTAGCGGAGTGTTGTTTGGTTTGATTGCGGCGGGTGAGGATTACATTTGGTGGAAATGATTGGATCTAAGGCCTTGATTAAGGCCTTAGAAAAAGAGGGAGTAGAATATGTGTTTGGGTTACCTGGTGGTGCGAATCTTCCTATATACGATGCTTTGGTAGATGCTAACTTTAGACATGTTCTCGTTAGGCATGAGCAGTCAGCTTCGCACATGGCCGATGGCTATGCTAGAATAAAGCGCAAGGCTGGTGTGTGTTTCGCTACGTCGGGTCCCGGCGCTACTAATATCATCACTGGATTGGCCACTGCATATGCGGACTCATCGCCCGTATTAGCAGTGACTGGCCAGGTTGCTTTAGCTATGATAGGAAAGGACGCATTCCAAGAAACTGATATCATTGGTGTTGCTAATCCTTGTACAAAATACTCGTTCCAACCTCGGTCAGCGCGAGATATACCTGAAACAGTTAAAAAGGCCTTTTACATTGCTGAAAGTGGTAGACCCGGGCCTGTTCTCATAGATATTCCGAAGGACGTCCAGCAGGAAAGCGCCGAAATGACATTTCCTGAGCTAATAAAAGTTAGAGGTTATAGTCCTGTCGTAGATCCGGATCTCTCCCAGTTGGGCAAAGCTGCTGAAATATTGCTTACTGCTCAACGACCAATAATAATGAGTGGAGGTGGAGTAATACTGTCAGGAGCATTTTCTGAGTTGCAGGCGGTAGCTGAGCTACTCATGGCGCCGGTAGTCACGACTTTTAAAGGGAAGGGCTCTTTTCCTGAAAATCATGCTCTGGCAATGGGTCCAATAGGAATGCACGGCCATGCAGAAGCCAACAAGATGATATTGGAAGCGGATTGCATACTGGCAGTGGGCGCAAGGTTTTCGGACAGATCAGTAGGGAGGTATGACGAATTCGGAAGAGGAATGAACATAATACATTTAGACGTGGATCCGGCAGAAATCGGCAAGAACAAATTGGTTGATGTCGCAGTAATTGGAGACGTGAAATCTTCCCTTAGAACACTCTTCAAGATGCTCTCAAAAGTCATAATAAAAAAGGATCTAGACAATCCTTGGTTAAAGAGGAGAAAGGAGCTTATCGACTATTATTCAGAGACTATTAAGGATTATTCACGGGAGCTAACTGCGAGAAAAGCACTAAAGAAGTTACGGGAAATATTGCCAAGCGAGTCTATTGTGACTACTGAGGTAGGACAGTGTCAAATGTGGGCTTCACTACATTTTGACGTTATATCTCCAGGCACTTTTTTCAGTTCGACAGGTCTTGGAACAATGGGATTTGGATTTCCTGCCTCGATAGGTGCGAAAGCCGCTAGACCAGACGTACCAGTCGTAGACATAGCTGGTGACGGGTCCTTTAATATGACCGAGAACTCTCTTGCAGTCTCTGTCCTTGATGAGTTGCCTGTCATTGTTTTCCTTATGAATAATTATATGTTAGGGATGGTGGCCCAATGGCAGAGAGCATTTTATAATAGGCGATATATGGGAGTTCATCAACATAATTGTCCTGATTATGTAAAAATTGCAAAAGCATACGGTGCCGAAGGTATCAAGGTTCAATCCTTGCCTGATCTGGAACAAGCGATAATGTCTGCACTCAAGGCGGAAGTTGCCACAGTCATCGATATTTCAATAGACCCTGAAGAAGATGTATACCCATTTGTGGTACCTGGTACCGGCTTAAAGGACATGGTTACGGGGTCCTGATAGGCATGACGGGGGCGGATGGATCTAATTTACATGTAGTACCTACTTCGGACGGCGAAAAATTCGAAGGATGGCATATTTTATCCGCTTTGCTCGAAAATAAACCTGGGGTGTTGTTCAGAGTCACAAATCTTTTTAGGGCAAGAAATTTTAATATCGAAAGTATTACCGTCGGGTCGACAGAAAAGATAGATCTGTCGAGAATGACAATAACATTTAACGGTGATGAAAGGACACTTGACCAGCTGGTAAAGCAACTCCGGAAGCTTATTGATGTAGTAGAGGTAAAGGTACTGGACACTAATAGGACTGTTTATCGCGAATTGGCATTGATTAAGATGAAGGCAGCTGAGCCTACGGCAAGAATGGAAATTGTTAATTTCGCGACCATTTTTAGAGCAAACATACTTGACATAGGGAATGATACCATTACCGTAGAACTCACTGGAACACCTGACAAGATAGATGCCTTCAAAAGGCTTGTAGGACACTTCGGTATATTGCAGCTAGCTAGAACCGGAGTCTCAGCTCTTTCGAGAGGAGGAGAACTCTAAAAATAACTGAGCAAAAAGTAAGAATATTTGATACTACTTTGAGGGATGGCGAGCAGACTCCAGGTGTATCTATATCGCCAGAACAAAAATTTCAAATTGCATTGAAATTGG
>JAICVW010000401.1 GCA_025935105.1 Nitrososphaeraceae archaeon | reverse complement strand
TCGATTATCATTCTGTACCTATTTTCTATTAAATCCACTTGTTATTACACTCCAAGACTGGAGTGTCAACTATGTTAGGAAGCTAAAATGTCAACCATGTGTGGAAGCAGCACAACTAGGCAAGGAATGTCTTGAGAAATTTCAGCCTTGAAGCATATGTCTTAGTACTACTTGGACTTCTTACTTTTTTGACTTTGATATACGAATCATATTCAAACCCCAAAGTCAACATGATATAATATCCGGTAATAAGTCCTATTTATATACACACACATCATACTTTGTTGCCTATTCACTATGAATGATCATATTCATGTCCAAAAGTGCATTCTTTATCTATAGTATTGTTAGACACTTATTACAGGCTCTGAATATATCCTACTACTAATTATAATTAATTAAAAATCTCCTCAATTAGCCACGGATCAGAGCATCTAAATTATAATTTGTGGTCAAAATAACATCCCAGAAATACAGGGATAGTTCGACCGAAATATCCTGCTCCCTTTACCCGCCATTTCTTTTTATTTTGCTTTTAAAGATAAATCTCTAGGTTTTTCTATAACACTTAAGATACCTTGAGTAGCTGTCTACTGGAGTATATTCATTCATATCGCATACTACATATATTATTCTCAATAAGCGTTTCAATGAAGCTTTTGATTTCTAATTGGATAATCCTGTCGTCACCATCATTTAAGGTAACTTTATTCGCAATCTTGATTCTGACTCTAACTTTTATCCCTTCTACAAACAAATTTTCATACTTTGTACAACATAATCATGTCAATATTGCAAAGGCATTAGGTCTGAAATATCCAGAGGTTGCTCCCCCATCTCATAAAGGGCCAATAATAGCCGATCCCCACTTAAAGGCGGAAGTGGTATTCACAGGATTGAGATATCCAACCAGTATGGCTTTCGCGGGTCCTAATGACATTTTGGTTACAGAGAAAGATATAGGCACAGTAAGGAGAATTGTAAATGGTACTGAGCTACAACAACCTTTACTTAACACAAGTGTTGCAACGTATGGTCATAGAGGTATGTTGGGTATTGCAGTCGCGTCTCATTCTTCCTCTATACCATCTATAGCTACTAACCGTGAAAACCCTAATAACATCACGTCTTATGTTTTCCTGTACTATACTAAGGCCTTGGAACACACGGGCGATGATATTACAGAAGGAAAGCAACCTTTGGGTAACAGAGTATACAGGTATCAGTTGATAGACAATAAATTAGTAAATCCAAAACTGTTGTTAAATCTACCTGCAACTCCAGGAGCAATTGGCAATGGTGGTAAGGTGATTGTAGGACCCGATAACAATGTATATGTTACAATAGGAGACGTTGGAATAAATGGCCATAATACGAAAGCACAGAATTTCCAGAACGGAAGCGAGCCTGATGGAACTAGCGGGATACTTAGGGTTAATCAGGACGGTCAACCAGTAATACCCGGCATCTTAGGTAATAATTATCCATTAAACCTTTATTATTCATATGGAATATGGAATAGTTTTGGAATCACTTTTGATCCAATTACCAGAGTTCTGTGGGATACACAAATTGGTTTGCCATATGGTGATGAAATCAATCGTGTTGATCCAGGGTTTAACAGCGGCTATGGTAAGGTTGATGGGATATGGCTACGTGGACATGATATAGATCATGCCGAAAAGCAATTTATTGCGCCTCTTCATCCAAATTGCCTGGTAGATTTTAGTGGGAGAGGAAAATATCATCCACCTCAATTTACATGGTTTAATAAAGTGGTACCTACTGGAATTACATTTCTCGACTCTAACAAATTGGGAAGTCTATATAGAAATGATCTGTTTGTTGCAGATGACTTGAATGGAAATATTTATCACTTTAAACTAAATCCTCAAAGAACAGGATTATTGCTTCCGCCCGGTCCACTTGCAGATGGTGTAGCAAATAGTAACGATTCACTCAATCAGATAATATTTGGAAGAGGTTTTGGAGGGATTACCGATGTTGAAGTTAATCCGTATGATGGTTATCTATACGTATTGGCATTTGACCAAGGAGCAATATATAGAATAGTTTCTGTTACCAAATAAAGTTCGTGTAAACTGGGACGCCTATTGTTTACCTCCGGTAAAGCTGATATTGCAGGATAGTAGCTGTTCAATGTCTAAGGACATAGAAAACAGCGCCAGATTAGCAGATTAGCCGTATCTAACATGATTTAATGTTCATGGCAAGTATAATAGTAAGTTAGTTAGTTGTTGTACGCCCATATAAAGATGATATTATAGCTTACCAACATGGGTTACATTTCTGTTAGGAAGAGGAAGTCACAATATCACAACCATTACAATGCTACGATAGAGGTATCTGGATACAAGTCTACGGCCAAGTTGACTGTTTCGGTTATGGGCAGACAATGAGTAAGGGCTCTAATAACACCGCTCACATATAAAGAAATTTTAAATAATCTAAGGATGAGCTTAGGAGTTATGCCAGTAATACAGATTACTATAAGCCAAGGAAGATCTATTGAACAAAAAAGAGAATTAATAAGCGTATTGACGAAGGAGACAGCAAGGATAATGAAGACTGAACAGGAAAAAGTAAGAATCTTGATATATGAACTTTCAAAAGACAATTGGGGAAATGCTGGAATTCTTGGACTAGATATGGAATAAACATTACTAAAAACCTTTTGTCTTCGGTAAACCTAGAATTTAGCTTCATTTTTAATTATATGTTGAATAATCTATAGTCAAAACGTAATTGTCACTTTAAGTATTATTTAGATTATTATAGATGAATTTAATCTCAATGAGATATGTTGACTTTTTCTAAATAGTCCATTGATCATTCTTGTTCTATATATTGGATGAAGAAAGAATCAGAAAATAGATGTTTCATCAAGTTGAACCTTACTTAACATCGCCTGGAAGCCTAGCATTGCTGAAAGCATTCTGAGTACTTTGAGATATCCATCATAACAGAATATTAGCTACGCGATTAAAAATAAAAAGAAAAATTTGTTGCTTGCATTTTCCTTAGGGTATTGCTCTACTATACAGTTTACCTTCTAGTGCTAGCTTGTAATTTTCTGCGATGTATGGATTCTTTACAGGAGTTTCGGCGCCTAGTTCGATAAGTCTTGCATATATCCTCATAAGGTATGCCAGTGATCCAATCAGGCCGAAAAATATGCCCATATTGAAAATCCAATTTGGAGGAACTGCCGTAATTTCTTCTACAAACCAGAAATGCCATAGCTCATTTAATCCTATGGCAAACATTGCTGCTGTAAAGCCAATTATTGCAATTTTTAGACCAGTGTTATTACTATTACTAGGTCCCTTCAGAGTTGGCACTCTTTTACTGTAGATGGATATGAATCCCCATCCTAAAGGTAGTACTATGAGTATACTATATGCTAACCAATTTGCAGGAGTGAATGCAGAATCACGAATTATAGTTTGATTTATCGAAATGTCTATAGAGTAAGCTATTACGGCTGCAAGAGTGATTGAGAACATCAGTATAATTCCTATGTATAATTTTTTGAGTCTCTGTATCTCTATTTCTTTTGGTACTAATAGTTGAATCTGAGCCAATTTTTTTCACCTCCATTTTATGATGATTATCGGGTTGCAAGGTTATAAGCACTGATTAACTATGTGAATTAACATGGTTACTCAGCTTAACCCTGAATTTAGTAACCGATTGCGTTTGGCTTTAGATCTATCATGTTGCCATTCTTTGTTACCTAATATATGACATTTTCACT
>JAICVW010000129.1 GCA_025935105.1 Nitrososphaeraceae archaeon | reverse complement strand
TTAACGACTAGGTTAGATCCATTCTTCGTTTTACCTGGCTCGAACTTTACCTCAAGGCCAGCAAATAGTTCCTTTAGTATTGATTTATTAGACTCGCAGGGAAGTGTTCTTGCTCATTATCCATTCGAACCAAAGGCTTACTTTAGCATTTCACAAACCAAAGACAAGATGGCTCTCTTATCTGAAGCTGTGCCATATATGTCATGCACAAAAGTCATCGTAATTTCAAAAGGTAATACCGAATTGGCATCGCGGGCCGTAGATATGTATTCTCCCAAGGTTAAGATTATATTCCCCGTTGGCGGTGAGACTTTGAACGGGACTGTCACTGTCAGATGGAAAGCCAGCGATACTGATAGTTCCAATTTAACCTATCTTGTATTTTATAGTGCTGACTCTGGAAGAAGTTGGATTCAGTTGGCTTCAAACATCAAAGCCCAAGAGTTATCTGTTAATACGGCCGTATTACCTGCCACCGATAACGGCCTCTTTCGTGTAATTGCCACCGACGGAGTGAATACGGGCATAGCTGATTCTAACGGTACGTTTAATGTTCCATCTACTATTATCACCAATGGTTGATTGCAAATGAATCTTTTGTGTTAAATTGATTGATTGAACTGTAAATCCTAATATACGAACAGGTAACTTCATTAACGGCTTTATCCCATTTTGAGTTCGAAAGCTTAAATGTAAACTCAATCATCGGGTTTATTTGATTGTTGGTTTAACTGAAAAAGTGAGCACTAGATTCGGGGTAACTCCGATATACTATGAGCTTGATTTGTTGGTGTTAATCTATTGGAGTCTTTTCAGTCACCTGTTGTCCAGCCATCAAAAATCTCATGTCCGTCTTCACTTTTTCCTTTATTGACTTTGCAGGCACCCCCGCAACAATATCCTGATCTTCTACGTCTCGTATAACTACGGCCCCAGCTGCAATAAGCACG
The DNA here is from genome assembly GCA_025935105.1 of Nitrososphaeraceae archaeon. GTDB lineage: Archaea > Thermoproteota > Nitrososphaeria > Nitrososphaerales > Nitrososphaeraceae > Nitrosopolaris. Next base: position 6,111 of record JAICVW010000129.1, on the reverse strand, counting down.
CTTTTTCCAATTTTTATATTGTCTTTCAAAGTGGAATTAAGACCTGTCCAAGTCATATCTCCTACTTTAGTACTTCCTCCAATTATAGTGCCAGTTGTGATCTCGCAGTTCTCCCCTATTACAACATTATGAGCAATTTGAACCATGGCATCAACCTTGCTTCCATTGCCAATGATTGTATCAGAGAGGGATCCCCTAGCAACATTAGTGTTTGCACATATCTCTACATTATTTCCTATTCTGACACCACGAATATGCGGGAACCTTATCAGCTCACCACTTTCAAATCTCTCGAAGGCAAAACCGTCAGCACCCAAGGTCACGCCGGGTTGTATTATGCAATTATTTCCTAGATTACAATTTTGCACTAGGCTCACTCTGTCATAAATTATAGTGTTGTCTCCGATAGTACAGTTATCGCCTACGACTGAATAATCGCCTATGTAAGCTCCAGAACCAATTTTAGCGCTTTCCGATACTATTGCATGCTTAGAAATTCCAGACATCTTTTTCTTCATACATATTTGGGCCATGAGGCGTACAAAGACAAGTCTTGGATTATCCATAAAGAAAAATTGTTGTCTTCCTGGTTTTGGATGAACGACACCTTCCAAGCTATTTTTGCAGAGTAAGACCCCAGCATTTGATTTCGATATTAGCGAAGCAGCTTTTTCGCCGTCATAATAACAAAATGAGAGGTCGTTTTCCGTAGCTTGATTTATAGAAGAAACATTTTTTATTTTAATTCTAGATCCTTCTGACCTGCTGACAACATCCTCTTTGGACAAAAGTTGTTCAATATCCCATTCCATTTACAAACCCCCAAATAAACTGTCAAGTGTGTTCTTGAAGCTACCCATGAGTATAATTCTTAATAACAATTCTATAAACAATGCGGTATCTCTAAACTTATGATACATTAATTCAGGATAAATAACCCCAGATCCGAGTTTCTTAGTTTTGCGTAGGATTTCAAGAACTCTACCCTATCAGATACAGTGCACCAATGTCAGCACACGCATGTTGCAGCCGGTCCTACTAATTTAGATGTCATTTGTTGTTTTGAATGTCTCTGGTTAGGCAGTTAAATATTATCAAATTATGGAAATATTCAGTAAATTTACCAATTAAGCTTAAATCATTGAGGCCTGCATACTTTCAGGAAGTCATGGTAGCAGACTTTTCCAATCTCATTATGGGCATAGTCAACGGTACCGAATGGATAGTAATCATAGCAATAATCGCTGTAGTAATATTTGGGGCAAAGAAAATACCCGAGCTCGCAAGATCTTTTGGAAGGGCATCCACCGAATACGAAAGGGCCAAATTGGAAGCGAATAAAGAACTTCAAAGAATTAGAAACCTGCCATCATCATCAACAACAACAGCAAGCATTCAGGATGACAGGGAAAAGCTCGAAGCAGTAGCGGAGACATTAGGAATTAATTATTCAGATAAGAATAACTATGAACTCAGATCTGCAATACAAGCAGAAATCGACAAGAATTCGAAAGTAACGTGAGCATAGTAGTAGTGACCTAATCTGGGTTATTAAGAACAAACTTTTTTACCTATTTCCAAAGCTACTTAGGCATGGGTGATCCCCGGAGAGAAGACAAACCCTGCATTCCATGTAATTACATAGATTATTCTACTTGTCTTTTATATGACTAGTGTACTTATCTTTGCAATTATTTTTGCTGTTGTTAGGTAATTTAAACGGATTAGGACATATCACTCGTTGAAGCAAATAAACCCCCAAAAAAGACAATGACGTAATTAACATTATAATATGAGCGTAACATTATAGATCTAATATTCCTTTGTCTATGTTCCAACTAATTGGGAGAATGGGGAGATGGTTGACATTCGATGGAACTGGAGCACCCACAGAGATGACTCTCCGGCAACATCTGGATGAGCTTCGTGCAAGGGCACTTCGTATACTGATTTGTGTCACAGCTATTACGTTCTTTAGCATAATCTTTGGGTTTAAACCATTTCAGTTCAACGGTTTTGTGTTGTATCTCCCTTTCCCTGACCTATTCCATAATTTCGCTATACAAATTACTGCGTTTATGCAGGCTGCGCTTCTTCCTGCGGGTGTGAGACTAATTCAAACATCCCCAGGGCAGGCATTCGTCGCCCAGCTATATGTTGGGTGCCTAGTTGGAGTAATTGGCTCGATGCCAGTAGTTATTAAGGAGATATACGGCTTTATTGGCCCTGCATTTGATCGGCGTTCAAAGCGGGCCGGGGTCAAATCGATTTTTCTTCCTACGATCGCCCTATTTATGGCTGGGATCGTATTTTCATATGTCACGGTGATTCCACTAGCGCTTGCGTTTCTCTACAAATGGGGTCAATCTTTAGGTGTGGAGACATTTCTAAATATCAACGATTTTATAACATTCGTTCTTCAATTTTTCTTGGGTTTTGGAATCGCGTTTGAGCTCCCTATGATCATGTACGCTCTCTCGTTGACGGAACTAATTGAACCAAAATTTTGGAGACATAACTTTCGCTACGCTATTATAATCCTGGTAATATTTGGTGCCATAATTACACCTGATGGCAGTGGGCTAACCATGTGGCTCGTTGCGGCCCCAATGGTGGCCCTCTACGCTGCAGCCATGGTTGCGATTGAGCGAAAGGCAGCACGAAGGGCAGAGATATATACCGGACCTTGAGTTCAACCAAATGGTTCAAATAAAGTTAATACTTAAATCATTGATGCAGTTGTACTAATTCATGCTAGTCACAGCATTGACATTAGCTGCCCTTCAAATGGCTATTGTTAATGCACTAGAATGGATAATAATCATAGCAATAATCGCTGTAGTAATATTTGGGGCAAAGAAAATACCCGAGCTCGCAAGAACCTTTGGCAGAGCACCAACTGAATTTGAAAAAGCTAGGCTTGAGGCAAAGAAAGAGCTTCAAAAGATAAAGGACTCCGGGACAACTCCCGAAGTTGATCCTCTACAAAATAGAGAAAAACTTGAATCAGTGGCTATGACGCTGGGAATAGACCATTCTCAAATGAGCGACGATGAGTTGAGATCTGCTATCCGAACAGAAATTAATAAGAGCAGAAATAAGTCTTAGACCCGATCCAGATCAAACGATTTACTCCCAGGCCTAATACATTCAGGCTATTTTTTAATAATGCGACGATTCAGAGGCGATTCTAGGCGGGGACTTACTTTTCTAATTTGGGTTCAATAGAACAACTACATGTAGTATTACAAGGAGTCTTCCGGTGCCCAGATTGATCTTTGTTGTATTGGCATTGGCTCTACTTAACCTAGCGGACTGACGAATTTTGTGCCTTTAACCTTTAACGAATCGTTGTTTTGGAGATTACTAAACGCGGCCCCCAAAGGTTCTAAAGGACATATTTCCGCATTGGAATCATGTTATAACTAACTTGTATGGGAGCAAATTTAAATTTGAGTCAATAATACGATAATTTTGTCGCAAAAAAACGTTGTCTGGTCAATGGATGCATGCAGTTCCTAAATTTGACAGTTTGATTAAAAATGAAAAAAGAGTCCCCGAAATGCCTATTCAGAGAGACTTTTTCTGATATTTTGCTAGCTAAAATATTATACATCTAATTCAGTATTAATTATAGGAAAAATAGAGCATATGTCTAAAATTGAGATTTTAAGCGCCATTTCTGAGAAAAAGGGATCGGACATGTTTAAGAGTATTGCCACAGTAACGGCCAACACAGATTTGTTAATTACGAAGTTAAAGCTAACTAGAAAGCAGTATTATTCAAGAATGTCAAATCTGGTAGAACTGGGATTAGTAAAGAAGGAAAACGGCAGATATGTGCTGACATCCTTTGGCAAGGTCATTTATAGTTCTTACATGACCCTAGAAGGAAGAATAGATCTAGCATTAGATTCTTACTGGAGGCTGAAGGCAGTAGATTCATTGGATTTCCCTTCAAAGGAGGAACGCAACAAGATCAGTTCTATATTAATAGATAACCCAGATATATTGAACACTCTTCTGGAGTACGAAAGAAATCTCTCATCTCGCTTGTCAAAAAGTCAGAGATCCGAGACGGAGAACAAGCTAGTAGAAATATCAAATTTTGTTTAGTCTAGTTTAATCTTCCCTCTCCTTTCCCTCTCCCTCTCCCTTTCCCTGGTACAACGTCTTTTTATCAATTATTTAAAATAAAAATGTAAGTGTAAAATGGCCTGCCAAATAAATGAAATGAAGGAATTCTGGCTTCCTTTTTATAACGAATATTGTAAAGTCGGTATGAATAAATGGCCAAAATACAGGTTAATAAAGAGCCGGCCAGCTGTGAAGACTCGTAATCAATAATTGTTATCCCAGTTGTTTACATAGATTATTATGAATCCGAAAATTGTTATCATTGTCGTGGTTTGCCTATAAGGACAAAATTGATGTCTATTTGCATCATTCTTGAGTTTTGTCGGTCTCATTTTCTCATAAACTATAACCCAGGGAACAGTCAAAAATTGACGTTGGTATCAGTTACATCAGATCCAAAAAAAAGCTATTCCAAGAAGTGTTTGTTAAAAATCCCAGCTGGAAAATTATTTTGCTATTTTCATTGACAGTCGCTTTTGGCACAACTTCCTTTAGCGTCCAATCAAATTACCATCAGGCTTTAGCCCAAGGAAATAGTAGTCCAAAGATTCAGGGACCGGGTACAAAGAATATCATTAAGAGCGGTAACGAGGTTGTCCAGTTAGCAATTAACCATAATAGATCTATCGTTGACCATAGTAATACTACAACTGTACTCAGTAATTTCGTCGTACAATTTGGAAGTAACATGTTAGGATCAAAAGCTTAAACTAATCTTTCATGAGGATATTCCATTCGTCATTATGGGCTTTCATATCTAGTAAACATACTGGTTAATAAAGAGCAGGTCTGGAGTCCCAAGTTATTACAACAAACGCAGGCTCGTATAATTATCTTATAATGCTATCTTTAGTTTTTTTATCCAATGGCTTCGTATATTCCCAATTATATTGAATATCTTCCAGATAGTCTGACTCTTCAATAAGTTTCGTATATTTTTCTGTAGGTGAACTAGTTGCTACAAGAAATTCTTCTAGGTTACTCAATTTTATGGCAAAATGAGTGTTAGGTTCATCTGACCATAGCTGTATCTTAATTGATGGTGGTTGTGATGATGAATTTTTTTGCTTGTGATTTGGTCATCTAGTTTTTTGTTGGTCAAGTTCTTAGCTTCGATGGCTTGTATTTGGCTCATCCTGTCTCTAATCTTTTCCCACTAAGTATCGAACACCTTCTGGTACTGACTTACGATCTCATTTATGTTACTGCAGACCATCATGGCCATGCGATTTTGTTCGTCTAAAACTATATTGTGATGGCATTCTATTTCATTAACTCTGAAGACACCTTTAAGACCTTGTAGATGACGCAATTCTCCGACATTCATGATTTGCATGCAGTAATCCAGGTTCTCTTCGGTGACTTGTGTGATATATTGAATTTGGCCATCTCGCTTGTATTTGAAATCGATGAAATTACTCATTATGCCCTGTTTAACAATAAATGAGGGGATAGAGGAGTCTGCGCAGGCATCGTATCTTGTATTGGCCTTATTTATGATTTCTTTAATAGCATCAACAATATTCTCGATCCCGCATAAAACGTCAATACCTTTATGATAACTGCAACTCATATCTATGCCGATAAAATATATCTTGGTCTTATAGAAGACATTTATCATATCAGGTAAACGTCGCTATTTCTAAATCTTGCACACCATGAAAGCATTAGAAAGGAGTTTCGTATCTTTCTGCGACCTGAGTATAGACTGTTGTAAAACCTACTAATGACGGCTTTATGGATTAATATTGACTGACTGGGTTGATGGTGACGGTGACGGAAGTGGGTGTGCTGACGAGACCATTACAATTATCTCACAATTCAGAGCCAGCATAATAACTTGTTAGTGTAGTTATGATGGCGTTACTGTGACTGTAACCGATACCGGCGCGCTTACCTGTCCCAAACTGTCTGTTACAGTCAGACTGAAAATGAGAGATATCTGATTTATTACTATAGGTGCTTGAAATGTCG
>JAICVW010000454.1 GCA_025935105.1 Nitrososphaeraceae archaeon | reverse complement strand
GAGAATTTATCAATGCAGCTAACGTGATTATAGCTGTTCCATGCTGATCGTCATGAAACACAGGTATGGAAAGCTCATCTCTGAGCCTTTTTATTATATCAAAAACCTTCGGTGATTGTATATCTTCGATATTTATTGCTCCAAAACATGGTTCAATCACTTTGACAAATCTAATTATTTCCTCCTTATCTTGTGTAGATATACATAATGGAATTGCATTGATATCGCCCAGGACTTTGAACAAAACAGACTTTCCTTCCATTACTGGGAGTGCCCCCTCTGGGCCAATATTTCCAAGGCCAAGAACTCTTGTTCCGTCACACACTATGGCTACATTGTTCCACTTTGAGGTATAATCATAAACTAAATCTTTGTTTTTACTTATTTCGTCGGCAACATATGCTACTCCTGGAGTATAAATTAAACCAAGTGTTCCTTTTTCTTCACCGAAAGTAGCATCTATAGAGACTCGATTATGTATCTCAATCTTTCCTCTTAATGCCCTATGGAGGCTGATGGCATCCTCTTTTATTTTATTCATGTTTTTTCATTCCTTTTTCTTTATTACTTGGCAGAATGTGTATGTATATTCTTTAAAATATTATGTATCTGGTCTCTGTATAAAGTCAATGCTATTCTTTTGGTATATGGCTGTCCCCTTGCAAATGATTTGGCCACTTCTTTAACATACTCCATACTCACTTTAGGTGGCATAGGTGGTTCAAAAGGATCTACATATGTTTCAATTATAGTGGGTTGTTTTCTCTCCCGCATAGCTAGATTCATTATAGATTTTACTTCATTTGGTTCTTTTATGGAATATCCCTTTCCACCACATGCTTCAGCAAACTTTACCCAATCTATTGGAGAAAACTCTACACCAAATTCAGGATTACCAAGAAAACCCATCTGCTCCCATCTAATCATGCCTAATGTACTGTTCTTGATAACAACTACTTTGATAGGAAGGTTATACTGTACTGCGGTAGCAAATTCACCCATCAACATAGTCAGTCCACCATCACCAACAAATGCTATGGACTGTCTTTCTGGAAAAGCAATCTGTGCTGCAATAGCATAGGGCAGACCGTTAGCCATACTAGATAAGGTACCAGATAGAGAAAATTTCATGCCCTTTCGTACATCTATATGACGAGCTGCCCAAGTTGTGTTTGTACCGCAATCTACAGAAATTATTGCATCGTCTTCCAGCTCGTCAGAAACAGCTTGTGCTATAACTTGAGGTTTGATCGGCCTATCAGTTCTAGTACTTTGCTCTTTCATTAATTTTATTCCATTTCTTCATCGAATCCTGTTTTGACTTGAGGAATCATATTTTTGATACAAGAGAAGAAGCAATTCAGTTAATATTAATTTTGAATCACCTACAAGGCCAATTTCAACCGGGTATCTGAGGCCAATATTCTCAGGCTTTATGTCAATTTGAATGCCTCTTGCTTGACCTGGCTTTGGAAGATATTCGACATATGGAAATGAAGTACCAACCATAAGCAGCGTGTCTGCTTCACTCATAGCATCACTTGACGGTTCAGTACCAAGTAAACCAAGACCTCCAAGACTAAATTGATTGTCATCTGGAATTACTGCTTTTCCCAGTAGCGCTTTGACAACTGGAGCAGCTAACTTTTCTGCAATTGCAAGTACTTCATCTCCAGCTCCAAGCGCTCCCTGACCTACAAGTATAACTATCCTGTGCCCAGCATTAAGAATTTTGGCTGCTCTTTGTATCAGGGTGCGGCTTGGAATTGTTTGTTCTACATATACATCTGATGTGTGATAAGCTACATTATGTCTAGAGTATTTACCACTTAACCTTTTTTCTTGAACATCAATAGGGATTGTCAAGTGGCTGACTCCCCTCAGTGCAAGTGCACTTCTACACGCAATATCAACTGCCATTTCCGCCTGCTCTGGAACACCTATCATGTCATTGTAAACTGTAACATCCGAATATAGCTGCAACAGATTTACATCCTGTTGGTAGTTTGAGTTCATTAAATCTGAATATGTTGTTCCTGTGATAGCAATAACGGGAGTATTATCTGCTTTAGCATCATACAATCCATTTAAAAGATGTACTGCACCTGGGCCTGAGGTCGCAACACAAGCCCCAAGTTTTCCAGTGTATTTTGCATATGCACAAGCCATAAAAGCTGCTGATTCTTCATGTCTTACCAGTACGAATTTAACCTTGTTCTGTCTTGTTCTCAATGCTTCCATAAATCCATTTATACCATCTCCCGGTAATCCAAAAATTACATCAACTTTCCAATCAAGTAGGGCTTCTGCAACAATATCAGCTGTACGGTAGTTTTCATATTCGTGTCTATATTCACTCATGGCTGATTTCCGACCATCTAATCTGATTTATAAACTATCTAACATAATATATGTAAGTTTTAGACATTATAGCAATAGGAAGTTAAAGAGCCAGTTTAAAAATACTTCTTTCTTTCTATCCTTCTTTTCGTTTCATTTCATTACATTTTATCATTTGTATTAATTTGGATTCAAGTATTAGTTATTATCGATTATTGCTGATTATTCAAATTCTCTATGATGCTCTGCTTTTGTGTGTTGTTTGAGAAAGTCTGCTAATGGCCCTTTAATCTCTTTAACATTCTCTTTGAAGAATTCCATTTCTGTATCAAGCGTGTCCCTATCTGCTCCTGCTACTTTATTTCTGCAATAGATATTTACCTTCCATCTTCCGTCATCCATTTTGGGAAAATCAGATCTATAGTGGGCTCCTCTACTCTCTTGTCGCATCAAGGCACTTCTTATTATTGCCTCACAAGCGATGAATGATGACTTTATCTGCCACGTTAATACAATGTTTTCAATAGTATTGTCAGAAGCACCACCATTATCATTACTATTAACTTTGAATTCGTTTATAATAATTCTATTATCTTTAGAATAAAACCTATTCTTTAACTCTAAGACTCTTCAATCCTTCCTCAAGTTTTGCCTGTTCCCTTATTATTCCTGCATTCTGCTTCATTAATTGTTGTATTTCATTACGAAACTTTATTGGTTCCTTAAGAGTAAATATTTCTCCATTAAAATCAAGTTTGTCTTTTTCGTCGTTATTATTAGTATTGCTAGGTCTCGCAGGTTGTGATAATCCTATCCCAGCTTCCTCTTTTTCCCTTTCCCTTTTTATTTTTAGCTCATTTGCAAATCTAGCTGCTTCCTTACCAACAATTTTTCCAAATACCACCGTGTCTAGTAAGCTGCTTCCGCCCAAACGATTGGCACCATGAATTTGACTTATTGTTTCTCCAACTGCAAATAATCCCTTAACCTTTGTTCTACAGTTTATGTCCACGACTACTCCACCCATAGAATAATGAGCTGTAGGTCCAACCTCCATTTTCTCTTTGGATATATCAATTCCATCAAGTCTTTTGAACTGTTCATACATGGTAGGAAGCCTGTCTTG
>JAICVW010000335.1 GCA_025935105.1 Nitrososphaeraceae archaeon | reverse complement strand
CGAGACGTACAGGAGAAATGGACAAACAGTGAGAACACCAGTCTGGTTCACGGTTGACGATGATAATAGGACTGTTTATGTAATTACTAGAGGTAAGACCGGCAAGGTCAAGCGTCTACGAAACAATTCAACAGTACGCATCGCACCATCTGGTATAAGAGGACAGCTCAAAGGCGAATGGCTTGACGGAACGGCAACTTTTACGACCCCAGAACAACTGAAACATGCATTAAAACAAAGAAACAAAAAGTATGGGTTCAAGGCAAGGCTATCTGGCTTGTTTTCTCGTACTAAAGGTGACCTCATAGGAATTAAAATCTCACTTGACAAAGCTCGATAATAAAAATAATTTACGGCCTAACATGAAAATTAATTTATGGAAGCCTCATTCCTTGAACCAAAATATCCTGACAATATTCCTATTTTGATAGGTGCTTCAAAAATTTGATAATAATGAATTTCTTATTTATCAGAAAGCTGACTTCATCTAAGCTGATTTTGGTATCATCCTTGTTAAATATATCAGATGGTGATACAGTTGCACCTTCTTTTCCATAGTACCCGTATCTTGCAAGGTCTCTCCTTATACGAGGAAATTTGCTTAGTCCTCATAGTATATTATATCATCTACTAGGACCTTATCATCGTCAGAAAGTATATCGCTAGATATCTTCTTGATATCAGCTTGTGATGCTTCATGAATGAGGCTAAAGTAATTGCCTGACAATACTGTTAAGGATTTCCAAAAAAATTCTGAGGAATGAAAAAGCCACGAATAGCATGAAGCATAATGATAAATATTGAAATTGTCCTCAGCGTTACTAAATCCTGTAAAACATTCTTTGGCTAGAAAAATGTAATAATCTTGTTATGGTTTGCTTAATTTACTTAATTTTTTAGTGACCAATTTCTGAGTACAAGGCCTTCCAGAGTATGAAAGTATGGATCAACATGTGATATATTTCATTCCATTTTCTAATGAACATCTAACTGTTCTGTTCCTGTAACAGATTAGCATATTTACACTGTTGAGCGGATTCTCATACTTTATTTTACCCTTTTGACTGGTCTTCTGAACTATTTAATCCTCAATGAGATCTTAAAGTCCGTCTACTGTTCCAAGAAAATTTCATAATTCTGCTTCGAATAATGATAACAATCAAAAATCAATTAAAAAGTTCCAGTGACCTAATTGCTTTCGGCATAGGATAATCGTATCTCATCTAGAATAGCTCAATCGCAATAGGCATATCTTCTTTCAAAATCTAATCCATCTAATTGTGGAATAAAATGATGAGCGGCTACATGACCAAAACCCATTATTTATTATTTACATCCATTGGAAAAGAAGGTCCGCTACGCGATCGCCGTGAATATGTCCCATTTGCCTTTCATTTAGTTGAAATTTTAGACCCTTGTGTCCATGTGAATTAGTGATAACAGGTAGCACACTGGACCGTAGGACATATACAAAATAGGTTTAATGATTTATTTTCAATATCGGGAATGCATTTGTTGATATAGTGCAATATTCCAGAGATAAATCAAAAGCGAATGATGGAAGATAATGATAATAACAATTCCAATAATGGCGAAAATACTGCTGATCTAGTCTTGCTCTTAGTTTCAGTTTTACCTTCGGTTATAGCAGGTATTTTGATACCCGGTATTGGTAGATTATTTTCACCATATCTTCTAGTATGGCTTGGCGTTCTCTTATTTTTAAATCTTATCAGATTGGACTTGAGAGATTTAGTGCCTTCATTTACAAATCTACCAAGAATTCTAGCCTTATCAACAATGAAGGTTTCAGTCATTCCATTGGTACTCTATGTCATTACCAATATTTTTTATCCAATTGAATCTCTTCCAGTATTGTTATTGTCTGGCGTCTCTACTGGTTTAGGTGCACCATTTGTAGTTAATTTTGTTGTTGGTGGTAGAGCAAGAAGAAAAGGGTTGCGCTTGGTAGTAGGAATGATAATAGTTACATCATTAGTCGTTCCTTTTACTCTTCCGTTATTTGTTTATTTGTTATTCCATCAACACTTTTCAATCTCTTTGCCAAACATGATTATATTATTATCTATGGCATTATTTATTCCTCTGGGTTTTGGTTGGTTAACTAAAAGGTATTTACCAAAAATAGCAATAGGTATCGATAAAAAATCGCTTCCCCTTTCAATGATAGTTATTGTGTTGATAAACTTTGGAATATTTGCGAGATTCTCGAGCTATTTCTATAATGATCCGACATTTGTCATTAATACAATATTATTATCTTCTTTCCTTTTCGTAGTATATGGATTATCTGGCTATGGTATTGAGAAAATTCTCAAATTAATTATTACTCATACAATTTATAATGGTAATAGTAATCACATAGAAGAGAAAGGCGATGACGATTTCATTTTTTCATTCATTTCGATGAGTTATATAAACAACATACTTGTCGCAGTTTTTGCTGAGCAATTCTTTGGACCCAAAACTGCAGCATTAGCAGCATTTTATAATATACCGTACTATATAGGGATACTACTTATCAAAAGGATATGGCTACACAAATAATAGCGGATAGCGGATATGGTAATCAGGACAGAAGATGTTACGTCTGCCAATTGGCATAAGTTTGCTGACATTCATTTGTTCGATCGTGCAGTATTACATCAGTATGGTGTAAGCCAAGTTATCCTAATTGACATAGCTAACATCACCATTATCCTGGCATATGGCAGCATTTGGATTCATGAAGTCTGAAGCTTGGATTAAGGAAAGGATAATCAAGATGAGCAAAGAAACAGACAACATATTATGCTATTTTTGTACTAATTGACTATAGGTTTGGAAATCTGTATGGATAACCTTGGGGTAATTATTGCAGTAATTTACCGTATAAATTGAGTCTTGTGAGGAATACCCACCCAAATAGGTACTGTAAAGTAATAAATTAAATTTGAAAACATAAACAATCCTAGCTCAGTCTCCTAATATTCCACATGATAATATCTAAATCTGGGTCCCCATTCTTTAAATCTGCATAGCCATTGTTACTTCGAAGGAGTCAATGGTAGGACAAGTAGTTCATGTTCTAGAACATGAGGTGTTCCCAGTCAAAAGGATTATTGCAACCAACTGCTTCCTTTACTGTGAGCTTAGTCGCCACCGCCTGCACCCTGTCCTCCACCGCTTGATTCCACTTCTAATTCCTGTAACTCATTATCTTTCTTTGAATTAGCTTTGGTGATTGGTTTTAATGCCTCTTTTTGTAGATCTTTTTTTTCCATCAACTGATCATGTGAAACATGTTATAATAATATACGGTAGGTATGGTATGTTGACTAATTGCAATTCCTTAGATTACCACATTTTTCACATATTTTCTGCATTCAATTGCTGTGGTAAGTTAGTTTTATCTACCGCCTTAGATCTCAAAATAAAAATGCCTAATTTACATCATGTTGTTTTTTTAATATCGCTAATGATGCCGTACCCTATTGGCCTACTTGTCTTTTTCTCTGCGGCTCAATTTAGTTCTATTCCTATAAACTATCCAAATAATAAATGCGATTACCGCGATGATTGCAATGATATCAAGGTATTTAGAATATTGATCTATGTGTTTCCAATTACGTCCTAGCTGTACTCCAGCATATGTAAGCATTGTATTCCAAATTAATGATCCTGCCAAGGTATAAACTATGAATTTGAAAAGATCTGTTCTTCCAATTCCAGCTGGAAGTGAAATGTAAGTTCTAACTACAGGTAAGAGTCTGCCTACAAAAACTATCTTCTCTCCGTAATTATGGAAAAGATGCTCCGTAAATGTAAGGTGGTGAGGTCTAAAGAATATATATTTCCCATACCTGAGCAAAAAAGTCCTACCTAGTTTTATTCCAAGAAAATATGTAGCTATAGAACCAACAAGGTTTCCAAGTGAGCCGGCTAATATCACACCAACTGCTCCAAGTTTGCCAGTAGCAACAAGAAAACCAGAAAAAGGCATTATTATTTCACTTGGTATTGGGATTAGTGCACTTTCAAATATCATGAGTAAAAATATTCCACCATATCCAAGATCTGCTATAATTGAAGTGATATACTGCACTAATGGATTGAGTATTTCTATTAATGCCACTTTTTCTCGATAAGGCCAAGTCATAAAATGCATAATTTATAAGTACTTGTTAGAATAACAACAACGATATCCGCAATAGCAGATACTTTGTGATCCTATTGTTCCCGTATGAGAGTCGATTTTAACATATTTTCGATGCCTTTG
>JAICVW010000215.1 GCA_025935105.1 Nitrososphaeraceae archaeon | reverse complement strand
CTAGTTGCAGCAAAAACACCCAAACTAAAGAAAAAGCCACCTATAAACAAAAACAATAGTGAGCGGGTGTATATCCCCCAAGCAAATCCTAGTCCTGCACTTACGAATTCTAGTATTACAAATACTACCCATCTATCTGCCAACGATGAAAGGCCGGTATTGGTTCTATTAACTGTTTTCTCTTTGAGGCCTTAAATCAACTAAAGATGAAATCTCAGATCAAAAAGTCAATTAGCATTTTCCAGAATCAAGTTGGAAATTCTGAGACTATTCGGATCTCTAATTTCCAATCTCATAGCTAGCCTAACCTAACTAGCACCATCAATATTTTACGTTACCCATTATACCTTCGATGAGAAATGAGGAATGGGAGTTTACGATACTGACTCGCTATACGCTCTTTCTCCAACCTGAGCAAGATCTAATCCTATTTCCTCTTCTCTAGGGGTAACCCTGACACCCCCTGGCCAGACAAAGTCCATTACCTTCCAAATTATGAATGTTATTCCAAAAGACCATGCTGCACCAGCTGCTGCTCCAGTGGCATTTATGACAAACTGCATGGGGTTTCCAAAGAATAGGCCGTTATGACCCGCTGGATTTATTCTTGTCTCACTGAATACCCCAGTCAATAACGCTCCCACTACACCCCCCATACCATGGACTGGCCAGGTATCTAAAGCATCATCGATCTTCTTCCTATTCTTTAGGATTAAGCAATAGAAACATACGGTTGCACAAGCAAATCCTATGATAATCGAAGCATAAGTGCCAACAAAGCCTGAAGCTGGAGTGATAGCAACTAACCCGGCTACTGCACCGGAACAAGCTCCTATTGCACTTGTCTTACCAGTATGAGCCCAGCTTAGAAACAACCACCACATTGCTGCCACTGCTGTAGCAATGTTGGTATTTTGAAAGGCTTGTGTCGATAAGAAACCTGCTGCCCCAGCGCTTCCGGGGTTAAATCCAAACCATCCGAACCATAGTAGTGTAGTACCTAAAATTATCAAAGGGATCGAATGTGGTTCCATGGGTGCCTTGCCGTAACCTAAACGCCTACCCAAGAACATTGCCGTCACTAACCCGGCGAACCCTGATGTGATGTGGATAACTGTACCTCCTGCAAAATCTTCCGCACCAAGCGCTGCGAGCCAACCTACGTGAGTACCTTGACTTCCTAATGACCAATTCCAATGCCCAGCAAAGTCATAAACGAATGTAGTCCACAACACAACATGGATCAGAAATGCGCTCATTTTTAGCCTATCAGCATATCCAGCTATTGCTAATGCTGGAGTGATCGCAGCGAACATCAATTGGAACATGACATATGCTAAATGAGGAATGCTGGGAGCATAAACATCAGCTGGGGCATTTGTGAAAACATTGTTGAGGCCTACCCACTCAAAATTGCCAATGAATCCTGAGCCATTAGCATCTGGTCCAAACATTATAGAATATCCAAAAACTACCCATTGAATGCTAACTATCGCATATACCAAAAAGTTCTGCAAAATTACTGTGAGTGCATTCTTCCTCCTAGTCAAACCCCCGTATAGAAATCCAACACCTCCAGGAGTCATTATCATGACGAAGGACGCAGCAGTGTACATGAAAGTAGTATCACCGGGGTCAATACATGGACCATAAGTCCCATTCCCAGGAGGAGTTAAAGCTTTATCACAGTGAAATTCCGGAGTTGTTGCTGGATTGGCGAGCTTTCCTATCGGCCCAAATTGCCCTAGTACATTATGTTCACCTACCGCCATTAGTCCCGATGCTCCGACCACAAGTCCGGTAAGAATGAATATAAATTTCCATTTGTTCTTTTCAAAAGGTATCGACATCATACTCAGTGACATGGATTTACTACAAGCAATAGTCCGCTGATATTAATTATAAAAGGTTTATTATAATACAAGACGTGTTTTGTGATACTATGCCAAATCAGCGCTGCGGCCATGGCTAATATTATTATACTAGTGTTCCAGCATTAATAACTGCTCCGGCAGATAAGTTGCTGCAGTTTTCAATGTTTATTTAAAAATCTGTTATCCTAGGCTAATCAGTTAGAAATCATCATACGAAATTAAATTGCTTATATGTTCTAAGTGATAGTTCAAATTTTTGAACTATGTTACATATGGAGAGATCTAGTGCAGTTCAAGCCCATCTGATAATAGATAACTGCTGAAAACGGACAAAAGCAATTAAGGACATTAATGAACAAGATGACGCAAAATTCGTCTTGGTTGCCAAATGTCCTCTAGACATGATGTTGTATTCAAACGGAAGCACGGGAGGCGTGTTTGATGAAATAGAAGATCAAGTCTAATAATTAGTAATCGGCTTCCAAATCATCGAAATAGACAGTAGTGTCACCTTTAGTCCATAACCCTACCTGGCCTCCGGTTATGTAATTCTGATCATATCTCTGTATTAGTCGAATACCATCAAGGTAGCCTACGATCCCCGGTTCTCCGCCAACTCCAGCAACTTGAGCGACAATACTGTGCCATCGACCCGTTGCTATATAAGCATCTTTATCCTGAGTACATAAAATAATACCCGGTTGAGCTCTGCACAATGAAAATTTATGATTTCTAGCATCAGCCTGCAGAACAAAGTACCGATCTGAGTCCTGGAATCGAATAATTAGTCCTGCGCTGGACTGCTCGCCGGATATAATCTTAAACTTAACTCCAGCTTGGAAATTGCTATAGATACCAACCCTCTTGATTAACATATGATAATCTGAGCTTGATTCCCCATCTGAAAGTCTAGCAAGTATGTGTGGCATAGAAGGTGCAGTCGGATCGGTCTTGATGACCCAAATTCCCTTCGAATTTGGAGCACCTGTATCTATATGTACAAAAGTCTTGTCAATTGAGTTATTTCCATAAGAGTCGAAATTCAATAATATGGAGCTTCCATATGGGTGCTGCTGGTTCGCGAAAATCAGGGCTCCTGCTATCGCCGGTACTGCGATAATCGTAATTAGGATATATCTTTTCCGTCTTCCGGAATATCCCACTGTTGCCGGTGACAACTTACTATCTTGCCTTTGCAACTCGTCGGACTATAATAAGATTATATTCATTCAAACTCAATTTAAAAGCCAAATAACTGCCTCACTAGTTGGGCAAAGTGTGCAGATAAACTAATAACTTATAAAGACGTTAATGAGGCTGTTGAGGGCCAGGGTAGATAGCAGGAAGCAAGCCTCCCCGCTAACAAAATTAGAGTACAAACTCTTAGAATCAGTAAAGAAAAGTCCCAAGACTGAGAAAAAGATTTGTAAGCGAATAGGTATCAACATGTCGATAATCTCTCCTACAATTACTCGTTTAATGTTAAGGGGTTATATTGAAAGCACTACAAAAAAACGGATATTTTTCAGATCTTCAGAGTATTTCTCTATCACCCTCGATGGGCTTGCTACTCTCGAAGCCAATGCCGTATACTTTCATCCATTGATTCGGGCCATTTCTCAATTGAAAGATGTCATTGTCCCACAAATTATTAAAAACGAAGGTAGATTATGGTTTGTTGGTTTGGGTTTGAGTTTGACTGCATGTTGGCTTGTCAAAATGATGATAAGAAATGAACACTAGCGAAAGAGCTCTAGCAAACGCAAATCTATCTAGCCTACTGAAATGCGTTTATTCAATAGTGTTATTAAATGCATATCAAATAATTTATCGCATAGCTTTACATGTAAGGATCTATGCGCATCATAAATTCATTCAACCCGCAATGTGCACGAAATTACTGGAGATACACATCGATACACAAATAATAATGTTTAAGTACAGACAAGCGATAGGACAGTAAGAGCAACCTCTTCGTTATCATTCTACTTTGTGGTGAACCAACACTTCTTCCAAATGTCAGCCAAGTTTCTGGGATGAATTGCAAACATATCTACGTGGTCACTATCAGGACATTCGTTCTAAAAGGAGTGTCTGAACAATTATCGTTATCGATGGACTGGACTAAGAAATGATTGCCAAATAATTCAAAGATAATGCCGTAGGATATCGACAAGATTGATGTACAATTGAAATAAGCCCGCTTACAGGCAATCTATGGCGACGAACTATGATTCGTAATTTCTGTTATAATAGCAAAACGTCTTTACCATTCTTAGAACAGAAAGAATTTTTATTACCTAAACAGAAGACCATACTAATTTGGAAAAAGGTGCGGGAAGATTTCCCTACCGGCTCTATGAAAATACTGCTAATAACAGCAAAAATGCAATAATGCAAATTCCTAGTGAGCTACTGCAATTTGTTCGTCGAGATACATATTCACTACTTGTGAAAGGAGATGCTGGGGCAGGCAAGACAACACTGTCCCTCACCATTCTTAGAGCCCTAAAAATAAAAACCAATTTTTTCTATATTTCAACCAGGTTGTCCCCAAAACAACTTTTCATCTATTATCCCTGGCTTGGGAAATATATGGACATAGTGAATCAAGACGAAACAGCACCCCAAGCCTCAAACCAACGGAGTAGCTATAATACTCCAAGTTTCGAGGATGCACGACTTGACGAACCTGAATCACTATTCGAGAGAATTACCAACCAATTAATGGATGTTAAATCTCCCATTATCATAATCGACAGCTGGGACGCTGTAGCCTCATTTATGGACAAGGAGGCTCGCTTGAATAATGAGCGTGTATTACAGACCTGGCGTGAGCGTGCAGGTGCAAAGCTAATTTTCATTAGTGAAAATCCCAATGACACGACACTAGATTTTTTGGTCGACGGTATTGTGAATTTGACCCAGAATTTTTATAGAGGAGTGAGAATCAGGGAATTGACTCTCACAAAACTGAGGGGAATAAAGATTAACAAATTTTGTTATATATTTAGCCTAAATAACGGGACTTTCAAAAGTTACGGTCTATCTGAGCCGAGCGACTTTATGGTCAACCGTTGGTCGATCGACAATCAGGTTAATAATGCTAGTCCTAAAAGAGTCAGACGAAACCAGTACAAGTCAGATCTAACGAAGCTGGATTATATCAGGAGTAATTATAAAAACCTAGATGCAGCACTCGGTGGAGGTTTTCCTAAGAAAAGCCTGGTATTCATACATGCCCATCCGGAGGTGAACACTAAGGTATTGTCCTTGTTCCTGGCATGCATAATCTCGAAAATGATAGAGGACGGCAATCCTATAATAATACACAATAGTGAGGAAATTGACGCCGAACTTATAAGGAGTTACGTACGAACTCACTCATCAGAGAGCAAAACTGATTTGTTGAGAATTTTTTCTCAGTTTTTGCCTCATGAGCTCCAATCCAAAGAGTCTAGGGGAATACCAGAGTCCATAAGGAACGCATTGGAGAAAACTAGGAGAAATTATCCTGACAGGCTACTAGTTAATTTGATAGGATTGAGCTCCTACCGCGAGAGAGTGGTATATGGAGAACACAGTGGTCTATTCTGCATGAGGAACGACTTAGCCCAGGCAGACTTGACATTCATAATTGGGAGACCTACCGCGGAGTTCAAGATTTTCGACTTCGATGTTCATCTTTATATTCAATATGTTAGAGGCACTTTAGTTATGCACTCTATTGTTCCTGAGATCCATCCTTATGCAATAGTGGTCGAGAAATCTTCTGAGAATCCTGTCG
>JAICVW010000143.1 GCA_025935105.1 Nitrososphaeraceae archaeon | reverse complement strand
TAACATAATGAGTGCGTTTATCTCCTTAGGTAAGCCAAGCGATTTCAATTGTATGGCTTAGCTTTGAATAGTAGTAGTTGTTAATTTACGTGATACTCATGAGTGAACGGTGGGTCGATTTTACTAATTTTTCTTTACCGGAACAAATTCGCGCCAGGGTAATCAAAACACTAGACCAAGGCATTCGACTTAACATGTCAACTGAAGAATCCAAAAAATTGCTTAGAAGGCATGTAAATAGTAAAACGAATCTGGTAACCATGTTTGTGGATATCAATAACTCAACAGAAATGAGTCTTTCCTTACCTGAAAGCAAGTTCGCCCTATTAGTCCAGTGTTACGCTCAGGAGGTAAGCATTGCAGTGTTAGGCTATGGTGGTTATGTATTCAAGTACGAGGGTGATGCCGTTATTGTGTTATTTCCTGCAGAATATGATGAAACAAAAGCGTGCAAAAATGCATTAATGTGCTCAAGAGCAATATTAGAAATTATAAAAGAAATCATCAATCCTATATTCAAGTCACATAAATTGCCTGAAATTAGCGTAAAAATAGGGTTAACGTATGGTTATGCTCTAGTAGTACTTTACGGAAATGATTCAAAAAAAGCTCACATAGATATAATTGGTTCTAGTATAAGTTTGGCATCAAAGATCGTCTCCATCGCAAAGCCTAACCAGATTTTAGTTGGCGAATATGTTTACGATATTTTTGTGTCATCAAACTCTATAAGCAATAATAATAAGCTCAAAGAGATAGATCTCGACCCAATGAAATGGAAATATCTTTCTCATTCTGACCCTGAAAGCATGTATCGTGTATATGAATATGTAGAGAAATAGTACATATCCCCATTAGGCCAATGCTTCTTGACGTTGTCAAGGATAATCGTTAACTTTGAAAGAAGAAGAGAAACGACGTGAGTGTATTTTCAAAATCAAAAAGATTGAACCACGCGAAAAATACTTACATGACTATTTTAGCTATATTTTTTCAATTTCTCAAATAAGCTGGTTGATGACTGACTGACATATTCACATTTTGTTAGATTTTTTTGATTATTTCCGTATCAGCTGCAGAAATACCTATATTTTGAAGGCTATCTGCTCTTTCTCCTTCTCTTACTTTTTCTTGCTCACAACCCATGTTGACATTTCTTTTATAGATATGGAACGAACTTCCTCAGACCACATTACTTTATCTACTCTTTTAATCTCAATAATCGTCTTTATACTTTCGATTATTGTGAATAAATCAACGGTCTCCTTAAAAATACAGGTGCATAGAATGTCGATATTTCCTGTAACTAGAGATATGAATGCAACTCCTTTTATAATAGAGATCTTTTGAGCCACTTGAGCAGACGAGTTACCATTCAATGAAATGAGAAGATAGGCTTTTCTAAGTCCTAATTTCTTGTAATTCAGTTCATTCTTTTTGAAAACATAACTGTTATTATATATTCGTCTTATTCGTCTCTGAATAGTACTTATCGGTGAGTTTTCATGTAATGCTATATTCTTACTTGTGTAGCCGATTAGGAGCAGTCCAATTAATCTTTGATCAGTCCTATCAATCCCTAAGTTGTAATCAACATATTGATCATTAATATTACCATTATTTGCCTGTAAAGGATAATTATTATTATTATTTATATTGACAAGAATAGATCATTATGTGAGATTTACATACAACATTTTCAAACTACATGTCTTTGGTTGATTTACTTAGTCTACTTCCAAGAAGTAGTCGTCTAGTGTTAGTCCATTCGTTATAACATTGTGGACATTTCGTAGGGGTATGAAGGTACGAAGGTTGATAGGGCCACCGCATATATGGTTATATCGTATTCTAAGACATTATGAACTCTGAGTTCGTCGATACTGTTAAACTCTTCCACAGACCTTGCATTTGTGTTTATTTATTTTCCCTGGAATGGTATATGCGGACATTTACAAATTATTAATTATTACAGCATTATCGTTATTAAACTTATAAATTGTTATTTGCTAGACGGCACAATGGGTTTTATGAGGGTATGAGAGAAAGCAATAGTCGACTTGGTTTACCTATTTGTGTTCTTTACAATAGTATGAATCATTCACCTTGCGAATGTGTTTGCTGCAATATGCGCCACCGCATATTTCACATATAGCATATGTTTGCCTCTTTGAAGAGGTTATTTTCGAAAAAAGGTCTTTGGCACAATACGCAATTTCATCCATAAGAACAGTATTAGATGCTGCTAGTATCTCTCGAATATATGTGGTAGTATTATTCTGAGACTCAATATTAATTACCCATTTAGGTATATAGATACAAGAAGAAGTAATTTTTACATCATCATGTCTCACATTATACTCTTTTACTACTTCTTCTTTTATCCCTCTGCTTTCTGCATCAAGTGGTTTTTTGGATTCAAGCTTGATAACAGCATAATCTGCTGATTGATGTATACTGTATTTGTGATGCGGTTTTATCTTTCGAAGATCTTGGATAATCTGATCTTTCTCCATATTGTTTAGAATCTCTTCTGAATGTTTGCTGTGGGCACGACCTTTTGAAAAGAGTGTAGAGTATATTCGACTCTTCCATTTCGTCTTTACTTCAATATCCTTTTCTTCCATTTCGAATGGCTCAGCTGTCATAGCATCAATAATGTGTGTGCCTCCCTCATGTATGGTATACCTCCTCAAGAAGCGTCCCTTTTCCGCATTCACTACATAATCAAATACATAAAATGGATACAAGACAAGTGATGCTCGTGCAATTCTTACTGCTTTTGGATTTACAAGTTCAATTTTAGTAGCTTCCTTAAAGCCCATTGAAATTGGGAGTGAAAAATCAAGAATAATGTCTTGTGTAGCAGATCCAAGTCTTCCTATATTCATTAGATAGAAATCGTTTTTTAGCTTCTCTCCATCCCATAATGTTATGTGGTTATGCTCTGCATACGCATTAACTTCAGAAGAAAAAGCTGCGTTGGTTACAAACAATGCATCAGTAATTTGTGGTAGATTCCGTATTTTACTGTGAAAATCCCTAATTTCCTTTATCCCTACTATCCTTGCTTCACGATAGTTTTTACATTCTACTGCAAGAAGTTCAATTTGCTTCTTTGCCAATATGTCAATTTCATTCCCGGCACTACTTTCTCCTAGTTTTACCCTTGTTTCTGTGGAATATCCTTTATTCTTTAGAATCTGTTCAACTATTTCCTCGAATTTTACTCCTAGTGAATGATTGGTCTGATTTTGAAATTCTCCTTTAATCTCGTCCTCTTCTTTTATTGGTTTGTCATTAGATGATAATTGTTGCTCTTGTTCTTGCTCTTTTTTTGAGGGTATGTATTCTTTTGTACTAGCAATTGTAGGCTGTCTCCCTTCTGGATTATTCGTATCTAATGTCGTAGCCCATAGGCTTGCTCCACAACTCGAACAGAATTTCACGGTTCCTATCGTAAGCTTTGAGCCACATTCAGAACAAAACTTCATGCATAGATAGTTCCTGATTAAAAGGAATGAAAAAAAATATCTTAAATCGTATCAATCGTAGCGTTTAGTAAGTTCCCACATATCTAAGTATGCGGGTATAAACATCCATAATTAACTCATAGAATATTCTTCTAATAGTAGAAAGACGGATCAAAAACAGTACGATAGCTGTGATAGTAATACTTCATGAAATGAGGTATTTCTAAACATCATCCGATTTAAAATGGATTCAGAAACTATAGCACAATTTTGAGCTAATATGAGAGCAGCGGCAAAATTTCAACCAGAATTAAGGACTCATGATAGATTCCTACATTTCTGTTATTGTTATCGAATGATACGATGAGAATGGGTATATGCTGTAAAGGTATACCATGACATGCAATGAAATAGTTGCTTACAATCTCGAACTAATGCTGTGCTTCATGGAATACCCGTTTAACAGCAATGTTCTAATTGAGTTACATAACAATCGCATAGAAGCAAATGGACCCGTTCATTCGGTTCTTCTACTATCGGAAAAGATAAGGGCATGCGTATGAGATTATCTGAATGCAATACATACTATTGCGCCATTGAATGCTCCTTTAATGCCATATATGGAAGAAACAAGTATTCGTGACTGGGTATTGCATAGTCCTGTGATATTGATATAATTATTAGATTTAAGAGTGCTACCTGCACTATTGTTAATGCTTTGACAGATATTGTCCTGTTGCTGTATTCCTTTAATTACGAGTTTACGTTGTGAGGAGGCTAAATGTAAATCCTTTACCGGACCCAAAGTCAGATGCACAGTATGTGGAGTACTTAGTGTGCCAGCTGTCCAAAATCCAGATACAAATGATGATGAGTTGCTCGTTGCATGTGAAATTGATCCCATTCCATCAGATTCAGTTTTGTTCGCTTGAAATTGAATTTGTTCGTTGTTGAAAACAAGTTTGTTCGGGCATGTGACTGAACCAAATCCAAATCCACCTACCAATGTGGTGTTGGCAGAAAATGCCATTAAGTTATGGTCGTTGTTAAAAAATAAGACTGGTGCAACTATCATTAACATCAAGAATACAGCACCGATAATGGTAAGAATGGTATTCAAGGTCTTGTTTTGATACACAATATCTTTGATATGCCCTGACGGTTGTGATTATTTAGCTTTTAATGAATTTTTTGCGCTTGATTCCCCTTAACCTCGCATGATGTACACTCCAAGAGACTAATGGCCTATACTTGAAGCAAATGCTGTTGTAATTGAAATAGTAGAATCTGCAAACCATAAAATATTGCTAATGTTTCCCACCGTCTTTTTTTTCTTTTCTCCGCGAACAGATATGATGCATAGAAATATTGAATATTTACGAATGGCTGGACAGGATGCGCAAACCGTCCTTCAAGAAGAACATGATTAATCACAGAAAATGACATCAGGGACTAAGAATATTTTAAAGAATGTGACCCGACAGCGGATAGAGAAAGCATCAACAAAGTATTTGAGAATGGCCAAGTAATAAAGTCCAGCCAGAGTATGGAGCAGCACGTTGTGGATGGCCTTGGTGTCAAATACGACGGTACAACGATTGCGTTTATACGGGTATTTGTCAGCAATGAAGACAGCAGCAATAATGTTATACATGGAGGAATTAGGGAGGCCATAAAAAATTTGATTGATGAAGGATTTGTTGTCATACGAGGAACAGGTGACGGTTTTGAGGATAAGGGTCCCAATTTGCATGTCATTGTTGAAACTTTGACCTCACCCGCAAAGGAGACGACAGTGTCTATACAATCCGGTTATACGAACAAGGTACCAAATTTTGATAGAATTTATGATGCCTTAATCCAGCATATGATTCTTAAAGGATTCAAGCGGCTTTGATACTATCTTGGGGCTAAGGAGGTTCTTTCATTTCAGGTTTGTTTAGCATTTCTGAGTTTTCATTCTGATAATCAGGGTGAGGATATCGGTAAATGTCATTTCTTATAAGCAAACAAAATATCAAGTCGCTTGTTAGACCAATAAAGTCGAGGAAAGGATGTGGTTTGGTAGCGTTCGGTGTGCCACTAAATTGAAACTTCTTAGAAGCTGCCGTAACTTGACTTTTGATAAATAGGTATCCATCAGCACACAGGTCTAGTACTAGAAAGTTAAGCTATGCAGTATAAGGTATAGTTTCAAGGAAAAGGAAGAATAAAAGGAGTCGTATCTTTATTTGAACATTTCGAAGAAGGATCAGAATTATGTTCGTGATCATTACATTTTTTCTTAGTATCACTATTCGCATTAACATGCTCTATATTACTACGAACAATTGCAAAGGCTCCAATCATGAAAGCAATTATGATTAACGTTATCATCATCATCGAGTCTGTTATCATCCTTCCTCTGGTTCATTTGAGTATATTTGCAAATAAATTATTTTAGTGCCATTAATACAATTGTTTCTTATAGTATTTTGTCTGAGTCTTATATTAAAATAGACTCTTCTGTTAGCAGCAGTGAGACCACTACGTTAGCCACGTACAGACCTCATGCTAGCAGACTATTGGCTAATCCAAGAGCTAGCTATTGTAAAGAATTCCTTTTTGAAAGCCTCATTAAAGTTTGGTGCACTTATCAGTGTATTGGGTCTCTTACCAGCTATTTCTTTTCCATGTTTGAATAACGGACTGATGTTAGCTGTATATTTGGTATCCAAGACTTCCTGAGCAATCCAGAACCTAGTCTCGTCATCCATCAGAGCATAGATATTTCATACTCCGTTAGTTACACTACGGATGGGTAGGGGGTCCTATCCGTGGAAGAGAAGAAGAGGGAGCAGAATTAGATAGTAAGGGAGGAGGACTGATTACATTGTGGTTAGGAACAGTCAGTTGTTGTTGTTGCTGTTGTGGTTGAATTATAGTCGTACCTGGAGTATTACTACTGCCAGTTGGGCCAATATTATTGGGATTGTGCTTCACCATCACATACACCACAGTTGGGTTGGTACTAACAGATCCATGATTATCCATAACTCTTAGACTAAATCCTAATACTGTATCCGTGTGGACTACAGGTGCAGTAAATGTTGGAGTTGCAGTGTTGGCCCCTGATAATAATACTGGCACTCCTATAGGAAGCTGTACCCATTGGTACGCTATTACTTTGCCACCCATATTTGGAGAGTAGCTTTCTCTTCCATCTAATTGAACAAGTGTATTTTCAAGAACTGTCTTAGATATACCAGCATTGGCTACTGGTGGTAAAGCAAGCTGTCTTTGTCCCTGTTGTAACTGTTGTGGTTGTAACTGCG
>JAICVW010000014.1 GCA_025935105.1 Nitrososphaeraceae archaeon | reverse complement strand
CATAACAACAACGACTTTCAATTTGCTGCAACAGTTTCCCATATGGGCCCTAGATTCATTATATCAATTCCCACAAAGCATAATTCAGATATTACTAAATTCGTAGGAAAAGAGTTAGACGTAACAATTAGCATGCATTCATAATTAAATAGTGAAGTTCTTCGTTGTTGCTACTTGTTTCTACATAATCAGCCCATTTTCACGAAGCTAACTTTTAAATTCATTTACCTGTGGTAACAACGGGAAGCGGGAAAATAGTAAAATGCCACCCCGTTATAGCGGGGCTATAAAATTACGACGATACTGCTTACGTGGACTACTCGGGCACGGGTAATCCACGTTTTAATAATATAAAAAGGATTTGTAATTGAAAACCTAATCTTTAAATTCGGTATCCGAAAGTCCTATCGCAGGACTACTATTTGATAAGAGTCCCAAGATTGAGTCGAGTAGATTGGTAAGCCTTAAAAGAAACTCACCTTGCTCATCAGACAAGAAATTATAGAGTCCTTTTCTCGTTACGTCGTTTCAGATGTTCTTGGACTTGTTCTGATCTCATAACTTTATTCATATCCCATAGAATATGATTATCCATATTACATTTTTGACATTGCATTATTGTAAACATCTGTAAATTAATAATGTCGCCAGGTGGGTTGACTTCATTATACATATCAATGTGCAAGTGGCTCGTTACAATGTAAGCAGTTGGCAGGTTTTGTCAGTTGAGAGTTCATGAATTAAGACTTTAGTCAGATATTTAAAAAGATAAGCTTCAATCGTTCTATTGAATAAAGTCTGCATCATTTTTCATATCCCCTTGTTAGGCACTATAGCATTCTTTGAACCCCTCTATGAGCTAAATTCACTGTACATAACAAACGTAACACTGCTAGCGTCGGTAATGAAAGCATCTAGATTTGCAAGAAAGATTGGATTATTATTACTACTCTCTTTGGCCTGTTCGAGTATTATTTGTGTGTACCTTAACTTTTGTTGAGTGCCTGTCATTGAAATCCCAGGCCCACAGTTTCTAGAGCATTAACCCCTCGCCATTGCGAGGATGGTACTTATATCTTGTCATTGTTGTTGGCAGCTCGGTGTAGTAAATCATTGGACGCTTTACCTCGAATAGAGTTAGTTGGAGTTATTGGTCTTGGTTTTGCTATATTCACATTCGTCGCCGAAAGTGTTCACTACATACCATTTGATTTGGCGTTAGGAATTGCGATTGCAATAGGTGCAATTGTTCTGGTGACCGCATTTTGGTGTAATATTAAGAAATTACCACATTATTTTCAGTGGCCAATAAAGCATCCACAGAAGGAAAAGGAGATTCATCAACCGTCCACGATAAGAGAACCAACAATTGATGTATGCAACCAAGATGACCTATCGCCTTTGAGTGAACTGTTTGGGAATACTGAACGCGAGATTATGATACAAGGTATCACATTAGAGCGTTTGAATCACATTAGAAGCAGTATCGCAACCGCTGCTAAACAGGGTAAAAAAGTGAGGATTTTACTGTGTCACCCACAATTAGCATTTATGGGAGAAATTGAAACATTGGTAGATTCTACCGACACCAAAAATAGAATTCAATCCTGTATTAACATGCTATATCAAACCAAAGATAGGTTGGGGAGTGACGATAAACAAAATTTCGAAATTAAATGTCATAACCACTTTCCTACAATGAGTTTAGTTATAAAGGATGATTATATGCAAATAGAACCGTATCCAAGCAAAACGCCACAGGACAAACGCAAGAATTTTAGGATTAATCGAAACGAACAGAGACAACTCTTTGATGTTTATCGAAAAGCATTCGAGAATCTATTGAATGACGCTAAACCAGCTGACCGAACTGCTCCCCGACACGTTCCTTAGCGTCGACACATGATTTTGGTATTGTTATCAGCGGCAACCACTATACATGCCAATTCTAACGTTCATCTTTTATTGTCAGTTTCTGTCCCCTCACTTATTGCATAGTCACGGTTTGCAAACCTTCGATTTTGATTCCACATTTTTCGGTGTTATACAACCAAATCTCGGGTAGCAACACCTGTATTGTTAGAGTGCATATGGTTGCAAGTGAGACCTACCTGTTTATCTATTAGCCCTTGAAAAAGTCCTTGCATGTCGAGTTGTAGGTTTGGCTTAATTTCTCGCTTCGTTTGTGACCAAAACTAAGCCAATCCTACCAATTTTTACTGTAAAGGTTAGTCATGTTGAGTCAATTTCTCATGACTACATACTCCCTAATTGATATTATCCAGGGAGTCTTTCTCAAAAAAATAGGGGTGCCAATTATTGTAAATAGAGTAGTTACACGCCTTTTGAAATAGTCTCATTAGGTCAGGCTATGACAAATCAAACATGCTGTCGATTACTGTGACACAAAGTGGGACAATTTCTTAAAAGAAAATAAAAGGTTAAGGACAGTGGCCTGGCTGTGAATTACTGGAAGGCCTCGGCAAAACTCCACCACCAACAGTTGTTGAAGAACTAGATGAAGAACTAGATGAACAACTCGCTTGAGAACCGCCAGAACTTGACGATGAGGTTGATTGTGAGTCGCCGCCAGCACTTATACCTATTAAACCAGCTCCAGAAGTCGAAGCGCCAAATGGAAGGGGGGGGTGTCCAATCAAAACAAAACTACTTACAGAGCCATTCGGACTAGATGCAACCGATTGGGAACCCGCACCACTGGTTGCAAACGAGCTTGAAGAGCTCGAACTAGTTGAACAACCGCCAGAACTGCCGCTTACACCCGTTTGAGAGTTTAAGTTCTGTTAGTAGCAAGTCATCCCCAACATGAGCTGCAACCTTGACCATTGCGTACTCTGCAAGTTGTTTCATCGTCATATCGTTAGCCATCAAAACAGCTTGCATTCTTCTAGCGTTAGTTAGTCAATTAGTGTATAGCTTAAATGATTCTGTTAGAAACTAACCAATGTTGTTATATGATAAAAAGGTAGCAATGGCATTAGGATTAGTTCTAATATTGATTGTCTCAGCCTCTACATCTGGGCGAGGAGTGCTCTACCCCCGCAAAACGCTGTGGAAGCCGCCAGCGGTGCCCACCAACCGTCATCGCTGTTCGAAACGGTAAGCGAACCGATAAAACAGGTACAAAAGGCATAGATGACACCTCGGACAATAGCTCCGAACACATTGGAACTGCCGATGCTCGTGAATCGCCTCCACCAATTGTCGGCAATACCTAGTAGTGTGGCACCAGAAAACCATATCATCAACAGACAGAGAGAAAAAAACAATATACACTGCAGGTGGGATAAAGTTTCTTCGTGAAATTGTGTGTAAACAAGATTAATCTATGCTTTAGCAGACTCTCCTTTCAAATGGCCTGAATCTATCAGAGACTGAATCACTCTCTCAAACTGTTCTTGTTTCTTAGCTGGTTCGGTTATCTGCTTGTCTCTCTCTTCAAGTTTTCCTGTAATAATCTACTCATTATCCTTGCTTTTTTCATGTAGCTCTCTCACTTCCAGACTTAGCTGCCTCTCTTGCGATATGGTTAATGCATCTGCTGCACGGAGGTAGTCCTGCAGTAATTCGCTTTCAGTTGGCCTATAGTACGAATCGCTTATTCCTACACTATGGCCCATAAGAATCTCAACATTGATGGGCTTCATTCCAGATTGCTCAGCTCTTGTCTTGAAGTACTTTCTAAAACCGTGTACTGAGAAATCATGTCTCCTCTTTTTTTCACTTCTGATTCCAATTGAGTGTAAGAGTCTATTGTAATATTGTCTGACAGAAGGTGCAGTCATCGGTATGACTATGTTCTTGGAGTCCTTCTTCCCATGTCCATACTGGCCTTTGATAGGGTCGAATTTGTCTCTGAATAACGGGGAGTCACGGGTAATTTTCTCTCCATGTTCGGTGCGAAATTCAAGGTACTTGTCAATGGCTTGGCAAGCCTCAGGGGATAAAAAAGTCAGGTATCGTTCTGGGTCCCCATTATAAACGGTTAAACGTCCCGCCATGAGATTACCGTCTTGTTCAATTCGGGTATAATCATGGACTTTAAAATACTCTATAGCACCCTCTCTTATACCGCTAGAAATCATGGCCATGGTCAACGCTTTTCCTCTGACATCAGCAACATCAATGATTTCTTGGATTTCTACCTGGGTCGGAGCCCTGTCTAATGCGTATCTCCTTGCTCTAGGAAGAATCCTTCGGATTTTTTTCCAATTGAGCCCAACGTCATTCATCTCTAGAAGAAGTCTGATTGCCTTCAAAGCGTTACCTACTGTTGCTGCAGTTATTTCACCACTGTCGAGTCTGGCATTCTGTGCGGAAACATAGGAAATTATTCTGTTCTCTGCCCCTAAGGCGCTTGTTTTTGCTTTCTCGACAAATCGGTCGGGTGTCATGTTAATGAAGCTCAGGAAATTGATTAGCCGTCTCTCATATGGGTCGCGTGTAATCGGATTTTTGACGGCAGCTCTGAATAGTGTAATCGAATCGCCTGTTAGTACTGCTCTGTCTACCTTGTTTCGAGCCGCTCAAGGAGTCACTTAAATATAGATTCATTGGCTTATTCTTAAGCTTTGCCGACTCGAATGAAAATTAATACGGGCCCAGAGGGACTCGAACCCTCGACCAACTGCTCCGCAGGCAGCCATTCTATCCAAGCTGAACTATGGGCCCTTTGCATAATCCATCAGTATCCTTATATGAGCTGTTGCACGAAAGCCACCTTGGCGAATTGTAAGGCTAACATAATACAATTAGAAAGGCAAGTAAGAGTGAGTGAGTAAGTTGATTAAACTATTAAACCCGATGAGTAAAGTTATACCTCTCTTATGAAATCATTTAGTAAAGCTATACTTGATAGGGTCTTATTATTTGATGGTGCAATGGGAACAGAAATTCAACGTCTGGATCCACAGGCAACAGATTTTCCAGAAGGTGGGGATGGCTTTAATGATGGGCTAACAATAAGTAAACCTGAATGGATCAAGCGAATCCATAGAAGCTATTTATCTGCTGGTGCTGATTGCATAGAAACCAATACTTTTGGATCTAATTTTTTCAAATTAACAGAGTATTCATACGGTGATAGGACATTCGAGCTCAACAAAGGGGCGGCTGAGCTTGCCAGGAGCGTCTGCGAAGAACCGGAATTTGTGGACAGGGAACTATACGTTATCGGGTCAATCGGGCCTACAGGCTATTTGCCAAGTTCAGACGATCCTGATCTTGGTCAAAAGTCCCCTGACGATATTAAGAATGCATTCACCGAACAAGTAAAGGGTTTGGTATCAGGTGGAGTAGACGCCCTATTAATCGAAACAAGTCAAGATATATTGGAAGTAAAGTTAGCAATCGAAGCAATTCATGATGTACTCCAAAACGTAGGGAGGAAAGTGCCTATAATTGCCAATGTTACATTAGATCAATATGGTAAGATGCTCCTTGGAACAAACATTCAAGCCGCTTATACCACCATATCTGATATGGGTATTGACGTGTTTGGATTGAATTGTTCGACAGGACCCTTCGAAATGGTCCAAAGTATACAATGGTTAAATGAACAGAACGAATTACCAATATTGGTTATGCCAAATGCAGGGATGCCAAGGAATGAGGACGGGAAAGCAATTTATGCTATGACCCCAAACGAGATGTGTCGAAAACTACAAGAATTCGTTGAAAATTACAAGACTCTTCGTATAATAGGAGGCTGTTGTGGAACCAATCCATTGCACATTAAAGCGATGCGCAACATGCTAAATGACTTACAAACCATTCACTGATCTAAATTTCTAGATAGGAGCACAATTAATTCTGCTTTTGAGTGCTTCGTACAAATGGCAGATTAAAGCTAAACGTAAGGTATTAGAAAGGATCAAGAGTAGTTGTTATGTCCCATAAAATCAATGAGGCATATACCTAGAATAAGTTCAGGACTGAAAGCAGTTGATTTGATTCAAGAACCCCCGCCACTGATAGTTGGCGAACGGCTTAATACTCAGGGCTCTAGGAGAGCCAAAGAAATGGTACTTGCAGACGACTTTGATGGCCTGGCTCAGTTGGCTAGGAAGCAAGTCGAGGATGGCGCGCATTGTTTAGACATCTGCGTTGCAACAACAGAGAGGTCAGATGAAATTGAGTTCATGAGAATTTTAGTTAAGAGATTAAGCTCAGAAATCGATGCCCCATTATTTATTGATTCTACCGACCCGAATGTTATTCATGCCGCATTAGAGCAAATACCAGGAAGACCGGTAATCAATTCTATTAATCTTGAAGGCGATGGGAGCAGATTTCATTCGCTGGCTCCTTTAATGGCAAAATATGGGGTTCCTGCGATAGCCATGTGCATAGGGCCAGGCGGAATGGCCAAGACATCAGAAGAAAAGCTGGAAACGGCACTTTTACTCTTCGAAACGGGCAAAAAATATGGACTTAAACCTTGGCAGTACATATTTGATGTTCTGACCTTCACTCTGGCTACAGGAGAGGAAGAATACTTGGATTCCGCGAAAGCTACTATCGAAGGAATCAGATTGGTTAAACAAGCAATCCCTGAATGTCTTACCGTACTTGGAATAAGCAATGTAAGCTTCGGCCTAGCTCCAAATATTAGGAAAATAGTGAATTCAGTTTTCTTACATCATGCTTTGCTCGCAGGGCTTGATGCAGTGATTGTTAATGCCAAGGACATTATTCCTTACTATGATATAGATTCAGAACAGAGAACTATTGCTGAAGATCTGATCTTTAACAGGTATCCAAATGCTCTTGGTAAATTAATCACTTATTTCGAAGGAACAAGCCATGGATCTGGTGCCCCATCTAAAAAAGCCGAACTCGACCCAAGCTGGCCAGCAAATATTAGATGTCATTTTAGAATTGTCCATAGATTAAAGGAAGGGATAGAGCTCGATGTCCGAGAGTCAATAACAGGCAGGATTTACGAAAAGCTTGGTACCAGCAATGCCGAATTAAACAAAACTATCAAGGATAGGCTAATAGCTGATGCTCCAAAACAACTTGTGCATGAGGCTTCCGTAGATACTCTAAATTCAGTGCTACTGCCAGCGATGAAAGAAGTGGGAGACAAATTTGGAGCAGGCCAACTAATTCTTCCCTTTGTGTTAAAATCCGCGGAGTGTATGAAGGCTGCTGTTGTAGAGCTCGAAAAGTATCTCATAAAACGCGAGGGCGTAAGTAAGGGAAAGTTAGTACTCTGTACTGTTTATGGAGATGTTCACGATATCGGAAAAAACCTTGTGAAGACAATTTTATCGAATAACGGATACTCGGTCTATGACTTGGGTAAACAAGTTCCTTTACAAAGGATTTTCGAAAAAATTAAGGAAGTGGATGCTGATGCGGTTGGACTTTCAGCTCTGCTAGTCTCAACCTCCAAACAAATGCAATATTTTGTTGAGCAGTCTAGGATGAATAATATGACAATACCTGTATTATGTGGTGGCGCAGCAATCAATAGTGATTACATAAATAGAATCGCAAAAGAGGGAGGTACTTACAAACCAGGTGTGTTCTATTGTAAAACCGCCTTCGATGGATTAAACGTCATGAACAAACTGATGTCAACTGGTAGAACGGCCTATATTTCAGCGTGGCAAGCAAAACTCGAAAAATGGCAAGCAAAACAAAAAACTTCTTCAGTATCAATAGATCTTCCACGCAGCGCAGTTAAGCCTGTACCAGCACCTAGGGCTCCTCATATAGCGGAGAGAGTGAGGCTTGAAATTGGCCAAATCGATCTGAGAACCATATGGCCATTTCTTAATAAGAAATCACTATTTGTTCTCTCTTGGGGCTTTCGTGGGATAGGTGCAAAAGGTCTAGACATAGAGGCAGAAAAACTATTCGAGGTATGGAAGGATCGAGTCATTAAAGAAAGAATATTTGAACCAAGAGTTGTATATGGCTACTTCAAATGCCATAGTAGAGGCAACGATTTGGCCGTAGAGTCAGCTGACGGGGCTGAAGTGACTTTTAAATTTCCAAGGTCTTCAAAAGAAAAAAATTTGTGCATTTCAGATTATTTTGGCGAAGATGACATCGTTGCTTTTCAAGCAGTTACAGTTGGCGATAAGGTGACTAAGACAATCGACAAGTGGAACCAAGATAACAAATATACCGATGCATATTATCTACATGGGCTGGCAGTAGAAACAGCAGAGGCTTTGGCTGAATGGACTAACCTACGTATAAAGACCGAGCTCAATCTGGCTAAAGGGGGGCTAAGATATAGCTGGGGCTATCCGAGCTGTCCTGACATCTCCCAACATCATTTGGTATGGACCCTCTTAGATCCCACTTGTTCAGGAATGAGTTTGACCGATGCCGGTCAAATAATTCCTGATCAGTCCACTGCTGCTATAGTGGTACACCATCCGGATGCCGAGTATTTTGTTTTGTAAACTTACAATAGATAGGATTGAAAGTAGGGTAGTAGTTCTGACTCTCAAAGAAAGCATATTTAGCCGATTTGTTAGTATCATTTTCTTTATTCATATTGTTCATGCCCAAAATGACTTTTACTGCATACATTAAGACATGACCATCAATGATTTCGCTTATGCCTGCGCTGTCGACGAATCTCCCGCTTATTTCACCTATGAAAATGAAATAATGTTGGTTATACAATCTAAAGCTCATGCCCGGTCTGGGATTAATGATTTCGATAGGATTGAACCCTTCATTGAAGGATTGATATCCCATGAGAGTATTCATGTGGTGACAAAAAAACTAGAGGGAGCAACAATTTCAGATTCAATCGACGATCTGGAAATAATTGTAAAACGACACGGAACAAAATATCAGGTTACACTGAACAATATATTATTTGCACAGGATGCTTCAGGAATAGTTACTCCATGATTCTATATCTCTACTAAATTAAAATATCTCTAACCGGAATTCTGGATGTAATCAGTTATTTTGAAATTTGCTGTCATCTCTATAAGCTGTTTCAATTCCCTCCGCTCCTGTGGAGGTTTCATCTGTGCCAGCTTCTGAAGAAAACCCAATTCCTCAGTGTCAAATTTGGGGTCATAACCAAGTAGCTGGTTAAAAATAAGTTTTTGATAGATTCTTTGAATTTTCTGTAAGGAGCGAAATGTACTAGAGTGTCTTTCGATTCTATAATCCAATAAAAGACTCGCTAGCTTCTTCCTATCGAGATCAAGCATGCTAGATGCTATGAATCTTTTAAAAACTGATATTACCTCAAAGTAGTCATCTCGACCTGTATATGAAATAATAGTTGCGGGTATTACATCACGATATGCTCTTTTCTTGGCTCTGTCTCCATGTTTTTTATCAAGTACAAGAATGGCAGTACCAAATGTTAAGATTGCATTCAGAATCTGGTTTGGAAGACGTTGATCGATCACATCCTCGTCAGATTTCAATTCTACAGGGAAAAACTTGATCAGATCTATTCTGCATTTTTCTCTATGTGCGAATTCAGATAGTTGGCTTGTTCTAACCAATACGTTAAGATAATTGTCATAAGAGTCTATCGAGTCAAATTGAATAATTGAACTAGGTCTATTTTGCACTATTGCAATCAAAAGATCAAAGCTCCTGAAGTATGCTTCATCCTTAATTTTGATAGTGATACTAGGATCCTTTGATGAAAAAAAGTCGAATCCATTTATGTGGCCTGAATAAAGCGATTTAACAAAGAGGCATTTCAGATCTTTCTCATTCATCCTGAGCTATGCAAAAGTGCTATTTGATACACGTGTATTTATTTTTGTTCTGAGTTTTTTAGAGTAACACTCTATACACAAATCTGCGATACGAAGCGTATGTAGCCAATCAGAAGCATGCAAACTGCGGTAGTAGCAATTATTTCAAGTAACCCGAATCGTGGCATAAAATGGTCGTGAACGTAACTCAAATTATGAAGATTGACCTAGCATAGCAGTAGGGTGCATTTACTTCGCTTTGTTGAATTCTACCTTAGTCTTTTTGCTGAACTCTTTTAAAATTAGCTGGATGAGTAAATCACGGCTCTAACCGTCGCTTGGACCACCATACACGACAAAAAGCAGTTAGGCTCCTAGCAAATCTGCGATTTCCTGTCTTTTGATGCTAAATACTTTTGCATCACTTCAACATCTTTATCGCCACGGCCTGAGAGAGTTATAACTATGTTCTCCATCCGGCCCATCTCCTTAGCAAGTTTCATAGCATAAGAGACGGCATGTGAAGACTCAAGTGCAGGAATTATACCCTCAAGCTTTGAGAGAAGCAGAAAAGCTTCAGCTGCATCCGCATCAGTGCATTGCATATACTTTACCCTCTTTACATCCTTTAAAAGTGCGTGCTCAGGCCCTACTGCCGGATAATCTAAACCAGCAGAAATACTGTGAGTAGTTGACACTTGCCCAAACTTATCTTGTAAAAGATAGGTAAACATCCCATGGATAATACCTGGCGAGCCCCCAGATAAAGTCGCTGAATGTTTCCCAGATTTTATTCCCTTACCCGCTGCTTCGACGCCATACAATCCAACATTGGGTTCATCTATGAAGGGATGGAATGTTCCAATAGCGTTGCTCCCGCCCCCTACACACGCAACAACAGCGTCAGGCAACTGCCGTCCTTTCGAATATTGTTTTATCTGCATTTTGATTTCCCGACCAATAACGCTCTGGAAATCTCTGACCATAACCGGATAGGGATGAGGTCCAACAGCTGAGCCGATGAGGTAATACGTGGATCTAACGTTAGTGATCCAATCCCGCAAAGCCTCGTTTATGGCATCCTTAAGTGTTCGGCTCCCACTGTACACAGGATTGACTTTGGCTCCAAATAAACGCATACGAGTGAGATTTGGCTTTTGCCTCTTCATGTCCTTAGAACCCATATAAATCTCTGAACTTAGTCCCAAAACTGCACACGCTATGGCTGTTCCTACACCGTGTTGACCAGCACCAGTTTCAGCAATCACTCTTTTCTTATGCAACCGCTTTGCCAAGAGGGCTTGGCCTAATGTATTATTAATCTTGTGGGCACCTCCATGCAAAAGATCCTCTCTCTTGAGAAATATTCTTGCCCCACCACAATATTTGGTGAGATTTTTGGCGAAAAACAACGGAGTTGGCCGACCAGCATACTGTTCCAAATAGTATTTGAGTTCACTTTGAAAGAATGATTCGCCCTTAAACTTATCGTACGCCTCTTCAAGCTCGTCTAATGCTGGGACTAATGTCTCAGGAACGTACCTTCCGCCATATTTGCCAAACCGGTTGTCGATGGGATAATTGCTAAGCAATCTTGACTAAAAATTTGCTACTGGTTTATTAAAATATTGGGAAATTGTTATACGTTTTCCAGAGATGCATCTCAGATCCGATTGCACTAAATTAGGAGGTCCAGAATACACATATTCATTAGGTTGATTGATAAAGATCGGTGATCTTGGATCCCATATCTTCAGATTCCATGATGCTCGTACCTATCAGAAACGCATCTACCCCAACCATTTTCAGTTGCTGAATGTCTTCAGGCCTAGATATGCCGCTTTCACTGATTACAGTGTTAGTTGACTTATCGTATCTCTTGAGCAAATCCAATGAAGTACCAATATCTACGTTTAAGCTCTCTAGATCCCTATTATTTATGCCTATTACATTCTGTTTTGGATCTCTTATCAACTTTAATACTTCCTTGTATTCCTGTTCGGTGTGCGCTTCGAAGACAACTTGGAGTCCCCTTCTGTTGGCGTAATCTGCAAATTTTTCTATACTGCCCTCAGCAAGGTTGTTGTCAAAAATGGATTTTATTAACAATACGCAGTCAGCTCCCATGCGCTTAGCAGAATCAATTTGAACATCACTCACTACAATATCCTTCATGAGAATGGGTACCGTAACTGTCTTTCTAACTGCTGATAAATAATTTGGAGATCCATTAAAGAGGTAGGGCTGCGTCACAATAGATAACGCAATTGCACCTGCATCTACCATAGTAGTTGCAATACAATTTAGGTTCGCTTTTGAGGGATCTTGATTATGAATCGTTCCTCTAGATGGGGAAGCGAATTTAATCTCGGTGATCAAGGGTGTATGAGCGCACGAAAGAATAGATCTTTTTAAACTAAGCTGATTGTGGCTACTATAGTCAGGACTTTCTGCTGAGTATACACCAGCATTAATTGCTTTATATGAGTTCTGCGCAAGCTTATTAAGGTAATTGTGCTTTCCAAAAAATTTGCTCATTCTTGTTTTTAGCTATAAACCAAATTAGACTACATATTAACATTTGATCGGTCTTGCATGAAGTTAAGAACTAACTCTAAATCGAATTTTAAATGGGTTGTAGCACATATGTGAGTTTCGGGACGCTCAATTCAATCTTTGTAGATATGGGAAAGTAAAACAAGTTTGTTAAATGGATAAATGCAGAGTTTGAGTTATGCGACTTAGGTCATGTTACGCAATGCAATATATATCTAGATTACATCCTTCTGTTTAGCATCAAAATGGTGGACAGTAGTTTGATATTCCGTGACAGATCAAAATTGTCCCCTCGTTATATACCTGCTGAACTCCCACACAGAGAAAAACAAATACTTCAAATCCAAAATGTACTGAGGGTTTCATATGACAAACTTGATGAGTTCCCACTGGCCGTGTTACAAATTATTGGCCCTGCAGGTATAGGAAAGACTTCCACCGTACTGAAATTTTCTAAAATGTTTGAGGATGAATTTAGGAACAATAGGCTGAGGCTAGCAACAGCCTACGTAAATCTAAAGTTGCAGGGTGGTAACAAATATACAATATATAGGCTGTTATTGGAGAGAATAGCCCCTGAGCTACCAGCTCAGGGCATGAGTGCAGAAGAAATGCTTAGATATTTGTTACGATATCTGCGTGAAAACAAAATATATGCTCTGATTATTTTGGATGAGATTGATTATCTTATTAAAATTAGTAAAGAGAGCAGTGGCATTATTTATGACCTAACACGCCTCAACGAATTTGATCCTGAAAAACCATGTAACGTGAAGGGAGTAATATTTATTGCAAGAAGCACGGATTTCTATAGCCGACTCGATCATGCTGAACTAAGCACCTTGGGAAGAGTACCGCTAGAGTTTAAGCCGTATTCAGCTAGTCAAGTAAGCGATATTCTGGCAAGTAGATGTTTAGAGGCATTTAATGCGAATGTAATTGGCACAGATATAATCGATGAGGTATCGAAGTTTACCACATCTGGTCCTATAAATGGTGATATTAGATACGCGTTGGACCTTCTACTATTTGCAGGAAATATTGCAGAATCCACAGGAACAGGAAGGGTAGTGCTAGACCACATCCGGAAGGTTCATGGCCAGATGCATCCGTCTGTTACTACTCATGACATCGAGGAGCTTCCAAAGAATCAAATTCTCGCTTTAATAGCGGTGATAAGAGCGCTTAGATCGAGGAAAAAGCAGTACGTAAATTTGAAGGAAATTCGCCTCCAAGCTTTGGAGATTGCTGAAGAATTTGGTTTAAAGAAACTGGATGTTGAGGATTACCTTGACGATCTGAATACCAAAAATATTATCGAAATTAGATCACTACGAGAGATCGGAATGCATGCAAGATCT
This sequence comes from Nitrososphaeraceae archaeon, assembly GCA_025935105.1. Lineage (GTDB taxonomy): Archaea > Thermoproteota > Nitrososphaeria > Nitrososphaerales > Nitrososphaeraceae > Nitrosopolaris. Next base: position 3,427 of record JAICVW010000014.1, on the reverse strand, counting down.
ATAAATGATCTTGAGCCGATATTACAGAGACATGTGGCACTGAAGGGTGCTCAGAAGGGCCGCTTTGGTGAAAATAACAATTGAACACTATCACCAACAAAGAGATAGTGGAGATCGGGCTAGGAAGCATTGGAAAGATAAAGCTAATAAAAGCGCTATCTGAGGCTGATAAAATGGCCACGGTATATTCTCTTCACAAGAAGACAAATTTGAAACGGGAAGATATAAAACGCAATCTAAGCGATCTTGTAGAAATTGGTTGGGTAAAAGAAACAAAACTTGCCAACAAGATGTACAGGGCAAATAAAGACAACGAGTATGTGAATCAGCTTTTGGTATTTTTTAGAGCAGTTGGGTACATCGGTCAGCCAGAATACTGACTCGATCAAATAAATACATTTAAAATAATTTTCGACACATTTGTTGGAACCGCGTCTGCATGACGCAAATTTTGTATAGGAATATCTTCCTTATGAAAAGCGTTGCCTATGTTAATTCAAAGTTTGATGTTATTGCCCAACTCTGAACAAAGAATAAAAAGGTGATTCTTCAAACTGAAACGTGCAGTCAAGCATCCGACATCGTAGTATAGTTTGGAATGATGTGCTATGAATCACGACGTTATATTCAAACATAAAATCAATTCCACACACAAGTTCATTTTTCTAACTGGTGGTGTCATGTCCGGCCTTGGAAAGGGCGTCATAGCGTCATCTACTGCAAAATTACTGCAATTATCTGGTTTTAGGGTGTCTTGCATAAAAATTGACCCCTATGTAAATTATGACGCCGGAACTATGAATCCAACTGCCCACGGAGAGGTTTTTGTAACAGATGATGGCGGAGAATGCGATATGGATGTGGGAAATTATGAACGCTTTCTTGGCCTTTCACTAACTAGGAATCATAGTCTCACAACAGGAAGAGTATATTCCAGTGTGATAAATGCAGAAAGAGCAGGTGCATATCTGGGCCAATGTGTTCAGATTATTCCACATGTCACAGACGCGATTAAAGAGCAATTGCGAAGTATAGCTGTGAAGGAAGATCTTGACTTTACAGTGGTTGAGTGCGGGGGTACGGTAGGAGACATAGAAAGTCTCCCTTTTCTTGAGGCATTAAGACAAATGGAATTAGAGAATGGCAAGTACAACACTCTGTTCATACACGTGACTCTTGCACCTGTGCTGGACGTAGTCGGAGAACAGAAAACGAAGCCAACTCAGCACAGTGTACAGGAACTGCGAAGAATAGGTATCCAACCTGATATTCTAGCCGTTAGATGTAGTAACCCACTGACTCCAGAAACCAGACGAAAAATTTCCCTGTTTGCTAGTGTGGAGGAGGCTTGTGTTGTTTCATGTCATGATGCTCCCTCCATCTATATGGTTCCAGAAGTTCTGGCCAAACAAGGGATGATTAAAGTTATCGCCAAGAAGATGAGGATGAAGAATTATTCTCCTCAGTGGGGAGATTGGAAGAGAATCGCCAATTCCTTCGCCAGTGCCAAAGGCCGTCTGAGAATCGCAGTTGTCGGAAAATACGTTACGTTACCTGATAGTTATGTTAGCGTTTACCATGCCTTGTCACACGCTGCAGCGCATTTGGGAAGGAAGATAGACATAGAGTGGATAGAGTCAGAGAGGTTCGAGAACGACCAGATCTATCAAGCGGATATGGGACAAACAGTAGAAATACGAAATGGGCCTAATAAAAATGGCGAGCAATTTAAGGAGCTATCATATCTCAGGACTTTCAACGGTATTTTGGTTCCTGGCGGATTTGGGAAGAGGGGAAGCGAGGGTATTATTAACGTGGCAAACTATGCTAGAGTACAAGATATTCCTTATTTTGGAATTTGTTTCGGATTCCAGTTGGCAATAGTTGGATTCGGAAGGTATGCATGCGGTTTAGAGCGAGCAAATTCTACCGAGTTAGATCCAAACACCGTTGACCCTATAGTCGACTTTATGCCAGACCAAAAAACAGCTCAGAATGCGGGAGCCTCAATGAGGCTCGGGAGCCATAGGATAACTATACTCCCAGATACGGCCGCAGAGAGTGCGTATGGATCTAATTGGATATATAGGAGGCACAGACATAGGTATGAATTTAATAAGAGGTATAGCAGGTTGTTAGAAGTTAACGGAATGGTTTTCTCTGGTCACTCAGACAGTGGTCAGCGGATGGAAATTCTGGAGATCCCAAAGCGTAAATTTTATTGCGCGGTTCAATATCATTCAGAATTTAATAGTAGGCCAGGAAATCCCGAACAATGCTTTGCAGCGTTTCTTGAGGCCTGTGCAAGTTCAACCGCCAGCGCTAATTAAAGCTCAAAGCTTGAGTTCGTATATTCTTTGTCTCGCATCCCTCAGTGATGTTTTTCTCTTTACATAGCCTCTGCCAAGAAGATGACTTAAGGAAAGCCTAACAGTTCTTTCAGGTAGAAGAGTTCTCGTGGTCAAGTCTCGTTGACTGAGTGCTCCCTCGTATTCGAGAGTTTTGAGAATGAGCTTCGCACTAGGCGGCATGCTCAATAATTCTTCTGCCAATTTGACCTTCTTAGTGATAAGTGACACCGCAGCTGAATCTGCCATTAATCTTACAAACCTGGCTGGAAATGGATGCTTCTGACATTCAAGCTCACTTCGGATATGAAACCTAGATCCGCCGTCTAGGACAACTTCGCAATGATATCTACTCATGATGTTTGAAATTTTTAACAACATCTCACTTGGAACAACCAGCGGTCGACGTGTATTGTCGACCGAATTCACTGAGACTACGACAAACACGCGCGACTTTTGCAGTACCATTGGTCCGCCAGCGGACATGGAGTACGCCGTTGATCCGGTCGGCGTGGCTATAATCACTCCGTCACTATTGTCGTGCCATACGTCTTTGTCATCAATTCTGAGGACGTGTTCCATTAGTATTGCACTTTTACTAGGGAATACAGCTACGTCATTAACTACTGGTTCAACTTCCTTTCCGTCGATTTTAACAGCTAATCGAAATACTTCATCAATTTCATAGTCATTTTTCTTTAACCTTGATGCCGCAGCCTCCAAGTCTTTCACATCAAGCTGAGCAAGAAAGCCAGTAGAATCAGACTCATACACCCCCAGTACAGGGGCTGAATCAGTTACGACCTTGTGGAAGTAATTAAGAATCCCCCTATCCCCGCCTGCAACTAGTACGAGATCAACTTCATTAGCCAATTTGTGATTAGAGTCCTTCAAAACTTCAGAATTAATTTTTAATAAATCAAGGGTATGCCTCATCTTTAAAACTAATGGAGTATCTCTATAATCAGAGGCAGTAATGGCAACTTTCATGTTAATGTAAGTTGGCTTATTTAATATAAGTTTGAACCCTAAATAGCCCATTACATTATAAAATAGTTGTTAAGGCTGAAAGGCGGCTG
>JAICVW010000300.1 GCA_025935105.1 Nitrososphaeraceae archaeon | reverse complement strand
GTTTCATCATATCTTTTTTTATGGTAACAGTTCTCACAATATAGTTCGCCGAGGCTATCTCCGTGATGCTTTTTACCCTGTACGGTTCCGCAAATTATGCATTTCTCAGTTCTCAAATATCCCAGTCCTCAATTGTCAATGTTCTATAATCTTGTTTCCAGCATGTTACCCCACCTAAGCTCTACGTCGACCCACCTAATCTCTCCGAAATGAGCTTAAGCAGCTGCTCCTGCTTTTCTCATTTGCATGCATTCCTTGGTGTAAGGACAATCCTCACACATCCAGCTTAATCCTTCATCTGAATATACTCCTCTGGCTAAGGATGGGTCCTTATTTTCCATTGCATATGCTAATGCTTTAATCTCTCTTGCTAGTTTCTCTAATTGATCTCTCCTCTGCTCTTCTGTCATTGTCACCTTAAATTGTCTCCAAGCATCGTTACCAAAGTTCATCAAGCATTGGTATATCATATAGCCAGTATGAGAGTTTTGCATTGCCATGTAATACCGCAACTGCTCTTCTTGGAAACTCTTTGGTTTGTCTATCTTAGACGACCTTAAGGTCTTGAATTCTAGGGGTGAATTCCTCTTCTTGTCGAAGATATCTATGCTTCCCACGATGTCACCATACTCAACATACTTTTCTTTCTCGAACATTCCTGGATTGCTCATGAAAAGATGTTGAACTGCTTCGTGAATTCCTTTACCTGAAGAGTACATATTCAATTCTTTATCTGTTATTGGCAGCGGGTCGATTTGTTTAAAGACTCTCTGCCTCGGACATAATGCTATGTCAGTCACATGCCAACCTTTCCGTGGTTTGGAATACCACCCCTCCATAGTTTCCCGCATCATTCCTATGTAATCTGGGTCCACTTCTGTTGTCAAAACGATTTGATCCCTCCTTTTGCATACATCCTAGAATGTTGCAAATCTCGTTTGAGTTTGGCCCTTCTTCTCCAAATTTGTCTCAGTTGCCTTAACGAATACGTTGGTGCTAAAGAGAATCCATGGATAGGATACGTGAGTTCGCTATCTTCCGTCGGGTAAGTTCTCACGTCAACCCGATATTCTGCAGGCGATAGTTGCCTGGTCAAGATTGGTCCTTCACTCACAATTTTTAATCCGTCCATAGTAACTAGCGAACCACGAGGTGCAAGAAAGTAGTGGGAGGATTCTCGTAGGATTGTCGTCGGATTTAGCCCAAGTTATCAAAATATTTAATTTTGTGCCTAAGTAATAAGACATATTGCCGCATGAAAGTGACAGTGATAGTCGCCTTCTGCTAAAGAAGATCAAAAATATTATACCGAGACTGCAAGATGAGGGTAAACAAAAGGGGGCATCTAACAAAAGATGTATGATAACTCTTTATGCGGCGAGTTCACTAACAAATTTGAAATCTAAAGGGGATATTAATAAAAAAGATGGTTATAGGTACTTTAGTATCTCCACGTTAAGAGATATTGCGAAAAATAGAGGGCGAATTTTAGGTTCTGATCAGATACCTTTTGATCCAGATAGTGCAAAAAAAGCATACAAAAGTCTAGAACGAGAAGATTTTGTAAAATTTTTGTCCAAAGGGGATATTTCAACAGCCATCTGCCGAGGCGACACTTCTCCCGTTGCGATAACATCAAAAGGTGAGAATGAATGTAGAAAGATAATAAATGAATTAGTAGATGAAGAATTATTAATTGAAAGTCAGTCCGCTAACACTAAGTCTATTCCTAAGCTTGAATACATACAAGAATGTGGGTTGAAATTACTTGATGTTGATTATTTTGAATTTCATCCTATTTCTGGAAAGGACATTGACAAATGGAAGGAAGGCTTTGAATTCGAATTACAGTCTATAAAGATGAAACAAGAATTAAGAAGGGAGAAAGTAATTGAGAATATCACAACTAAGCTTGATACTGAAGGCAAATTATTGATGGTAGGAGAATCTGGAACTTCAAAAAGCACTATTCTGATGGAGGTTATGTGTGACTATTTCGATAAAGGTTTTAAAATCCTATATAACTTTGGAGATACCGAGATTAGAAATGTAGAGAGACTAACAAGTTTGATTGAGGCTATTTTGAAAGATGGAAATAAAGTATTAGTTGCCATTGATAATGTACATGAAGAAAGGACTTCTCCAATATTTTATGTCCTTGATAAACTTCATAGTTTCAAACTAACAAGCAGCCTAAAGATCATCTTAACAGCAAGGCTTCCAGACTTAGATATATTTGTCAAAGAGAGGATAGACAAAGTACCAGAAAGAATTAGGAAGTCAATTAGAAATCTTACTAATGATACAAACTTCAAATATCCAATACCATATTTCACTAGAGAAGAAATTAAAGAATTTATCAGACTATACTCAAATATCTTCGATAAAGAGCTAGCAGACAAAAAAGTCCAAGAGATTTATGATGATACGAAAGGCCATCCTTATATGGTACAATTCTCCCTCTTTCATCGAAGTTTAAGACAAGACGTCATCGAAAAACATGATCGTTATTTGACTACTCCTTTACAAATGAAAGCGATGCTTGTATGTTCTATACTAAATATAGCCAGTCTAAAAATAACAACTACTATTCTTGAGCAGTGTGGAGTTATAAAAGGTGCATATCGTCTTCTTGGTGCAACTCTAAATAAAAGCTCCGACGGAATCTGGAAAACGTTCCATACACGATGGGATGAAGAATGGCTGTCTACCTTATATAATGATGAAAATGAAGCAATAGTATTAGACAGAAAACAGAATCTACGCAATGCAATAGATTCGATATTCAATCTTGGCGACGAAAAAAAAACTGAATCTGTTATAGGAGTTCTATACAATCTATGTTCTGAAGGAACTATACCTGTTGATATTGTAGAAGAAGTTATCATGATTCCAAAGTACTTGAGCAAAGAAGGAAAATGTGATCTTTACGGTATGGTTATTGGACCAACTTACAGTGAATTAAAAAGATACTATGAGGCTATTGCAAATTATGATAAAGCATTAGCAATAGACCCTTATCATACCGGTGCGTTATATAATAAAGGATTGACTTTCCAAAAAATGAAAAGATATAAAGAAAGTCTATGCTGCTATGACAAGGTTTTAAAGATAGACCCATCATGTGGACCTGCGTGGTACAATAAAGGCTACATTAATTTTGAAAATAAATCGTACATTGAGGCAATAAGATGCTACGACAAAGCTCTAGAGATAGACACTAAGAATGTTTATGTTTTGACTCAGAAAGGGTTCATTTTTCAAGAAATAATGAAATATGATGAGGCTGAGGAATGTTTTAACAAAGCTCTAGAGATAGATCCAACATATTGGCCTGCTCTCTATAATAAAACTATGAACCGCTTTGACTCTGTTGCCAAGCGCTTTTAGGTGAGTTCGCAATCAATTTGACATGTAGTAACACCTTTTAGCTTATCGGGACTAGATATTAATGCTTCAAATGATTTAATATCTCCTATGCTAATTATTTGTCAGAATCCATCGCTACTTAGACAAGTCTTGAACGACTTTGAGGATGAGCAATGTTTGCCAAATTACCAATTAACAGAATACCACTTGCTGCATTATTAGCCGAGAGAAAACTGCTCTCGGGACTCCTTGCTCAAGTGGACATACTCTGAACTATTGTTCTGCATGGGAAGTGGGTAACAAAATGAAATTACCACCAGAGGGCAAACTTACTATTCAAGATATATTTTATAACAACGTCAGTCTATTTATTGTAAAACGGGGGGCATTTCTCCATCTAAACAGCAGGGTGAGTCAATCGCTTTAAGACTATGTATTTAAATTAATTTGGTTTTCCAATAATCCGAGTCATAGTTGTGTGGGAAATGGCATAACCCACCTACTGGAGCTAAGGATCCGGATGGACCATTGCGAGCAGGTATGATAACCAAAAGTCGAAAGGTACCTAACATTGGAATATCACAGGATAATTAGTCATCGCTAAAGGACAACATGCGGCTTATCGCTCTAACTAATTCTTATGCTCAGATAATCCTTTCAACTTCAGACTTGTAGAAATTATCTTTGCAGCATCATGATCATTATCATTAGTACACTCGAATATAGGCCAAAGTCAAGGTTCACTCTAATATTTACTCTTTAGTTTTTCAAATTTAGTTTCAAGTCCATAAACTTCTAGTAGTAGTTCAATATACTTCTATGATTCCTAGACGTAGCCCTAATATGCCCTGAACTTTACGACTTTATTCAATTTTATATCGACCATTCAGATATAACGGAGAGAGCGAGAGAATAGAGTTCGCCCTCTCTAATTCTGAATCTATAATATTTGTAAAGTGAGGTTCAATAGTGCTAATGCTGTTAAACAATATAAGAGGTACGCGCACTCGTACTAATAATCACTATCTTAACATCCCGACACATAAATTTTAGTTCTTGATTACACTCAGTTGGAAACAAAACCCCTCTTGATGTATATGATAGCCTTCCAACATATTCGAATGAATCGGACATTTTGGCCGAATTGTTACGAATTTGGCGGGGGTCTGGGTGATATCCTCTTTTTGCGGTCTCCGGTAGGACACGACGTATTGTCCGCTCGCTGTAGTACTGTTCCATCCTTTGTCTAATCCAGTTCTCGATAGTACCATCATCAAAATGTTCT
>JAICVW010000464.1 GCA_025935105.1 Nitrososphaeraceae archaeon | reverse complement strand
AGATTCTATCATCATATAAAGTTGGACTTTGAAAGAAAAGCAGAAGATGAGTGCCACGCCTTTGGAGTGTTTGAAAGATTACGGTATAGAATGAAAAATGAACCAAATTCAATTGTTGTTGAGGGGCGGTGTAAGAGATGTAGTCTTTATAGACCGGTAGCTTTTAAGCTTGATGGATATATGGAAATGCTCCACAGAGATCATCCAAATGGCATTATAGTAACTCGGTGTGAGAATTGTAAAAGAGATGATGCTCTTGAGTTTCCCATATTGATCTAGGCGAAGTACTCATTCACTATACAATTTTCTTGTTTACTCTTAGGCTCTGCTAGTAAATTTGACCATTGTTAATTACTGCTATCCTACGACTAGGACTAATCAGTTATTCGATCCTCGTTTCTTCAATAACTCTATTTCTTGCATTACTTGAGCCAATTTGTCTGATAGAGTTGCAATCGCATCTGTATTCATAGCATCTCTTTCGCGTAGTTTTTGATTAATCATGTCCAATTCATCAACTTTTGTTTGTACATCGGCACCTCTACGTTCTAAATTGACTAAATCTAAGAATGTGAGATAGGGTTCAATCTTTCTAAATATTTCTGCTTTTTCAGAATCTTTCTTCTGCCAGTAAGTAGAGCCAGAATGTCCTATGAAATACTCTGAAAAGTCAGCATATCCAAGATCTGATATTGTAGTTTTCACGAATCGCCGGAATGTATATCTATAATAGATAAGCCATAAAGTTCTGATACAAACATTTCAAATTTCTTTAGTCTTTCATTGTATTTGATTGCGGTTGATTCACTCATCATTGCCACATTTGTGAGGTATTTGTATACTATCGAATTTTCATTTTGGATAAATGATTTGCTAAATGTCTTATTTGTATGAACTTTGAGTGTTGAGGCTGATTTCAATTATTCTAATTAATATTCAAACAAATCAACCTATTAAAGGTATTGTATTCGACGGTTTATATGCACTTCTAATCCTTACATTCGTAGGCACTCTGTTCTGACAGAAAAATCTAAAGTACTAAGGGAACATACTCTGCGTCAGCATGCAGGATGGAGTGGAAGATCTCAGATGCATTTAAAATATCTTCACTATTTTGGTAATGAATCAAGTGACGGTATACTGGAGGCCTGGGGAATTATACCAAAAGATAAACAACAGTCAGACGCGTTGAAACCAAAACAATGCCCTAATTGCAATGAACCAAATAAACCAGATAGCAGATTTGCGCCAAATGTAGGATGGTGTTAACATATGATGCCTACAATGAGACGCTGGAGAATCAGCAGGAAAGAGAATCAGAAATCAGAAGATTGCAAGAAAAATATGAACAGGATATAAAAACAATCCGCGAAGAAACGAATCAACAATTCAAGCAGATTATGTCAATGTTACAGCAGAATCCTCTTCTAGCTCATGTTAAACCCGAAAGATTAGCGCACAAAAGGCTCGAAGGTTAGGCTAGCTGTTTTTTTACTAAGTTTTGGTAAGTCTGTTCTGGATACTTACTCTGAATATCTAATAATTTTTTCCAATCATCCTTCTCATAGTCGAAGTCCCAGTTGTAAATCTTTGGTTCGGGGAAACTTAATTGTCTGAAGTCCTTATGAATATCCCATAGAGAATCTAGTACTTGATCAATTTCTTTTATTCCTGCGAGTTTAAATTTCTCTAGATGTCTTTGGAAGTTTGTTGTTCCATAAATCCTTTGGTACACCGACAGCAACGCGATTTGATAAAAATTTCCTGCTTTTGTAGACCTCAATATTTCTGACATCCGAAATTGAATGTCATTGATCTTGGAGAATAAAATGGAGTATAATCTTTTAATAATATCCTCTTTTTTAACAGTCTCCGGCCATTTGAGAATGCAGCGTAACATGCATACATCAACGAACTCGTAGAAAATATCAACCATTTGCGATAGAGCGTCTAGAAGTGGTTGGAAAGCTGTCAAATCTACATTTTGTAGCCCTAACTCAATCTTTGGTTTACTCACCATATAGAGCTCATCGAACTTCAGGGTTATCTTTTTCAGCAATAAAAAATTTTTTTTGTCAAACTCTTCTAATTCCTTAGTGACGGACACCAGAATACTACCATGCTTCACATAGAATTTGTGATCCCGACTGTTCTCCCTAGGAGTTTCCCAATAAATTATTTCTTCTTCCTCCAGTTCGCCTATAGTATTCAGTACTGTTTGTCTTGAAACCTTGCCGTCTAAAATTTACGATATCTTGCTGATTACAACCAGGGTTGTCTGTGACAAATTCGATTATGATTTTTCGTCTTTCCTCAGGAATCATGTGTATAATGACGTGTCTACCAGTTATGCGTTCCTATTACTGCTATGTCATATACTACGATTCTTGTTAGAAACACAACAAGAGACAAATTAAAAGGAAAGGGACGAAAGGGGCAGACATATGACGAACTGATAAACCTACTTCTAGAGAACAGGATCTTTAACGAGACACCAAATGGGCCAGTGATTTGAGAATGAAATCTAATAATGCAGAGTTATCCGGGCCTGGCCCAAGATGTTATCTGTGATGCATTTGCATGTTTAGCAAAAGCCACTCAAGAATTAAAACTTCCAGTAGGAGGACTTGGAGAAATTAGACTAAATATTTGTGACAAGTGCCAATCAAAATTTATTTTTCAAAATAATTCGGCCCAGATAATCCCAATAAAAAAACAATACTCTGGATCGACGCTTGGTAGCCCAGACCAGAGTATTCACCAACATCAGAATGACACTCACGGGGGCGCGTCTGAATGATTGATATAAACAATCCCTCAACCTTCGAGCCTGGACAGTTTGTCAATTGCTTTAGTACATCCGGCATAAGTAGCCGCTTTGTACTACAAGGGAATTAGAGTTTATTGAATTCATAGATTGGGTTAAACTGACTCACGAGGTTAGGATTCTAAGATACCAGCACTCCCAAAGACTGTGGTATGAATTTCTGATTTCAGACAAGGAGCTCCGCAATTGAAACATAATAGCATCAGAGGTAATTTTTTGGTGCGATGCTTGACCTTAGAACAACTCATTGATCAGACATTATTTCCGAACAAAAACTGTAAAGAATGCGGACAAAATCATAACCATCTACCGACGTTCGAAGGAGTAAAAACAAGCATCGACATAATCCCAGATCTGATCAGGTTCATAGAAGGTCAACAGCAATTGTCAGAAAATAAGATTTCGTGTCTGGGCAGTCATTTTCAGTCCTATCAGCACAGAATTGAAGTAAACAGTAGACATAGTTTTTCACGCAACCACAATTAGTCTGGATGTCATTTTCCTTCAAACTGTGTTCTTCTAGCATTTTCCAGGCGTGCCGAGTTCAAAAATTCATGACTTTGGTATTTCATTAATCTTGATACCATAAGATT
>JAICVW010000747.1 GCA_025935105.1 Nitrososphaeraceae archaeon | reverse complement strand
ATTGCTGCAGTTAAATGTATCATCTCCTTATGGATGTCCAGTATAATTACATCCTGCCATAGCTGGAACATATTCTCAGCATAAACTGTTATCAATTCTCCATATTTCTTTATAAGATTGGGATGAAATGCAGGTTGTATTATTTTTCTTTGGCGATCATGGTATTCTTCTTCACTAGTCACTAGCCCTTCTCCCAATAAACGCCTGGATACTTGCAAACCTCTACTTTTTATAAAATTTTTGTTCGTTCTAATTAACACATCTTCTATATAGTGAGGATTATTAATTAGATATACATGCTGTCTTCCAAACTTAAAATGAACAATGTCACCATAAGTATAGGCAATATCCATTAACATTTTGATAGGATTATGAATAAATTCACGTAACACCTTGTTAGGCAACATTGAGTGAGGGCCAGGAGGATATTCGATAGAAGAAGAGGATGATGTCATCGTTTTCTTCATTATTCTGTCTTTCATCTGCTTTTGCTTTGCTAATGTATATAAATAAAGGGAAAAAGCCTTATAGTAAAAACAACTAAGCTCCCTATACAGAATTGCCTGACCCGTGCCTATAATAAAAACGTCTACTACAATAACATATCATGTATCTCTTAGACGTAAGTATTCATACTGGTACCTCTTGATTCATTGTCTTGACTCATTATGGTAACACCGTCCCTTTTCTGAATGCGCCAGTATGTTCTACTAGAACATTCTCACTCTCTTAATATATTGATATACTTCTCTTGTCATAATACACATATGGCACGAATTTTCAAGACGAAGATGAATGTATTAGGTTATCAGAGGAAATTGGTTATCCTGTAGTATTGAAAATTATTTCCCCGGATATAGTACATAAAGTCGATGTCGGGCCTGCAATTGAATTCCACTATCACAATCATGGAGAAAGGCTATACGGGGGCTACGTGATCATCCTAACACCTGGGAATGCTTTCATAGCCTTCATAGATTTCACTTTATAAAACTAATCCTTCTTGAATCGTCCTATGATAGTGAGACGGTGAGACATTGTGGTGGTGGTCGCATTCTAATAGTCCTGCAATGCTTATTACAGATGCGACATTAACCAGCCATCATTTTATGAAATTCAGTATCAGTCATGCTATTTTTATTTCTTACCCATTCTTCTACGTCCTTGCCAACTAAATATCTTAGATTTGGAGTCTCACTGGTAACAGCGTCTAGTACTACTTTTGCCACTAGGTCAGGTGTAGATCCATTCTGTTGCAGCCTGCTACTCTTTGCATCACATTAGAATATGGTGAGGTAGGATCTTGTGAATTTTTAGCAACCGCTACTGCTTTTGAAAAAATAGTTTTGATAAATCCGGGTTCAATTAAAATAACCTTTATTCCAAATGGCTCAACTTCATATGACATAGACTCAGTCAGCCCTTCAACTGCAAATTTTGTGCTTACATAAGCGGAACCTGCAGGGTAACCAAATCGGCCTGCTCCTGAACTGATATTTACTATGATGCCAGATTTCTGTTCT
>JAICVW010000162.1 GCA_025935105.1 Nitrososphaeraceae archaeon | reverse complement strand
AATTGTACACATGATATTGTAATTTGCTTCGTTTATGACTATCATATATTCGTAACAGGGAAGTAAACCCTCCGCTTTATCCGTTGATCGGGAGAGTTTCAACCAAATCCTCAAACATGAAGTTTCACATAACACTGCTCTTGCTGCCAGACTTCATCTTTTAGCTCATACGGCATTTTCAAAATATATTTAAAGATAGTTGGTAGTTAATGACATTATGAGCAGAGGCAGGATGTAAAGACAAAACATTAACATTTGTGCCTCTTAACTCTTACTTTACTCTCTAATACAGTTCAACTAGGTTTCTCATACTAGGGACATTTATCCCACTGCTGTTAACTCTAAAGCTTGGAGGCAAATTTGCTTGCCTGCATTCACGCTAATCTGCTATCTTCTTTTTGCTTTTACTTTGTTCGCTGCTTCTTTTACTGTTTCTGACGTTTGAGGTGCTGCCTCTGCTGTCTGTCTAGCGGTATCCTTTATTATTTCTGCTGTCTGACGAGCAGCGATTGTCGTCTCTTCCACCGCAGCAGCAGTATCTTTGATAATGCCACGCTCTCTGAGATCCCTGGCAGCGTCATTAATTTCCTTTGCAGTATCTCTTGCAGCTACGCTAGCTTCAAAGATCGCCTGGGTAATCTCTTCGATAGCCCCACTTTCACGTAGAGTTCTTACAGTTTCCTTCATCTTCGTCGAAGCATCGCGGATGTTTTTGGCAATATTCTTTATTGTTTCCGCAGTTCTTTCAGCATCAACCGCTGGTACCTTAGCGCGTTGATTTTCAGAATCGGGCGAAGTGGACATGGAAAACTATGAACAACATCATAGTATATAGTTCTATCTTTGTCGTGGCTGATCAAATTATTTGATATGAGAACGAACATTTTGATTTTATGCCATATCTATAGCTTCGGAGTAAGCGTCTCAGCTTTGAGTTAATTTTATTATGGGTGTAAGGTAGAAAACCAAGTAATTCAATGTTGGTTTAGGAATGTAAATATCCTGTTCTCGACGAGTGCTATCAGCCAAGATCTTAACTTGTTGAGTTCATCGAATTTGAACTATTAATTGTCAGATGGCTTGGTTTGGTTTGGTTTGCCTACGCTATTTTCTAGAATGAAGACAGGCACGCACATCAACTAATCTAAATTAAACCAAACTAAACTAGGTTAAATTAAACTAAACTCTGACTTCGATTCCGTTATTTTTCAAATAATCTTTCACTCTGCCTACACTTGACTTTTCGTAGTGGAATATCGAAGCCGCCAACGCGGCATCAACGTCGGTCTGTTTAAATACTTCTAGCATATGTCTTGGTTCTCCACATCCTCCAGATGCAATCACCGGAATACGAACAGCATCGCAGATAGACTTCGTCAAGTTAATGTCGTACCCATTCTCAGTACCATCTGCATCTATACTGGTGAGCAAGATCTCCCCAGCGCCTAAAGTTTCTACCTCTTTAGCCCATTCAATCGCGTCAATCCCAGTGCCCGTCTTCCCACCAAAGATTTTGACCTCGAACCAGTATTTCTGATCCGAAATTTCAGACCTGGCCTTGGTGCCTCTAATATTTTTCTTGGCATCTATAGCCACTACCACGCACTGCCTACCGAATATAGACATCAGCTTTTTGATAAGTTCGGGATTCTTAACGGCTGCGGTATTGATCGATACCTTGTCGGCACCACTGAGTAGTATTTCACGTGCATCTTCCAACTTTCTTATACCTCCACCTACAGTAAATGGAATATCTATAACCTGCGCTACCTTACAAACAACATTCTTCATTGTTTCTCTCCCTTGTTGTGAAGCAGTAATATCCAGGAAAATTAACTCATCTGCGCCTTGGGATTTGTACTTTTGAGCAAATTCAACTGGATCTCCTGCCTCTTTGACTTCCTCGAAATGAACTCCTTTTACTACTCTTCCATTGTCAACATCCAGACATGGAATTATTCGTTTGGCCAATGGCATACTATGAAATCGCCTTCACTCTTTCAATCTGAATTTTGCCCTCGTAGAGTGCTTTGCCAAGTATGACTCCGCTGCATCCAATATTCTTAACCCTGATGACATCTTCTACACTCGAAACCCCCCCGCTTGCAATTATTTTCGCACTCATGACGCTAGTCGCGGAAGATAATGTTGGAAGATCTGGGCCTGACAACATCCCGTCCCTCTCCACGCTGGTGAGTAAAAACTCTCTTATTCCTATGCTCATAAAAAAAGTGAGTGATTCAATGACTCTCGATCCTGTTGCCTCTTTCCACCCATCAACCATAACTATTCCATTGCTTTGATCAAGCGAGATCACTATTCTATCTTGGTTCTTCCTGGCAATTTGCTTGATGGAATCCGGATTTTTATAAGCCATCGTTCCAATCACCACTTTCGCTGCATTTTTACTAAAGAATTCCTTTGCTGCTGGGATTGTCCGTATCCCCCCAGCCACTTCCACAGGGATATTGACCTCGTTTATTATTCTAGACACGATCTCAGTATTACTCCGCCCAGTTTGTAAGGTCGCATCAAGATCTACCACATGTAGCATATCTGCCCCTGCATTCTCCCATTTTTTTGCAATTTGCACAGGGTCATTGCCGTAAATCACTTTATTGTCGGGATTACCTCTTGCCAATCTTACAACATTCCCTTCAAGTAAATCGATAGCTGGTATTACGAGCACTGAGTACACTCCTTTAGAAAATTTTTTATCATAATCGCTCCCACAGCGCCCGACTTTTCGGGATGGAACTGAGTTCCGAAAAGATTCCCATTCTCTACGAGTGCCGGGATCACATCGCCGTATACAGAGTTTGCAATGACTATATTTTTATCTGTAGGTTTCACATAATAAGAATGAACGAAATAAACCCACGATCCATTCGATACTCCCTGCAAGAGCTTGCTTTCTCTGTCAGTTGTGGATATGTTGTTCCAACCCATATGGGGAATTTTAACTCTTTTGGAAAGCATTACTACCTCTCCATCTAGAATTTTGAGGCCGTCTAGAGTACCCTCTTCGCTCTTGTTAAATAACATCTCCATTCCTAGGCAAATTCCTAGCATCGGAACACCTCCATTCATGGCAATTTCCATCGCTCGAAGCAATGACTCCTTAAAAGGTTCAACAGACCTTATCGCTGGATCGAAATTACCCACCCCCGGAAGGACTATTCCTGTAAAACCTCTTAGATCATTAAGCTTGCGTAGTATCGAAACACTCTCGGCACCATTTCGTTCCAAAGCAGCTTTTAGGCTAAAAAGATTTCCTGCCCCGTAATCAAATATCGCAATGTTATTGCGTTTCATTACTTACATCGCTCCTTTAGTACTTGGGATCCCATCTTTCCTTCTTTCATCGATGCTAGCTGCCATTCTGAAGGCTACTGCGAAGGCTTTGATCGCAGCTTCAATTTTATGATGATCATTTTCTCCACTCTTTACGATAACATGAGTGCATGCGTTCAAGTTCTGAACGAATGATCCAACAAAGTGTTCTAGATCTTCGCAGGGGATTCCCTCCACTGCGTCAGCTGTCAAATTTAGGTTCACTACACAAAACTGGCGTCTTATCAAGTCTATAGTTACACTTGCAACTGACTCATCCATAGGAATCACTGCATGACCAAACCTTCTGATGCGGGATCTGTCATGAAGAGCGTTGTCTAAAGACTGAGAAAGGGCAATCGAGATATCTTCCACTAGATGGTGTAAGATGCCGTCATTTGAATTCGCTGTCAATGTAATGTCAACCATACTATGTTTTGCAATAGCCACGATGAGGTGATCGATAAATTGAAGGCCAGTGTTTACGCTTGCATCACCCCACCCATCGATATTTGTTTGGACTAACACATGCGTTTCTTTGGTGGACCTGTCTACTTTAGAAACTCTAGGTGTGATATTGTATACATAATCTCCCAATAATATTACTTCTTTAATGATATATTATTTAATATATTTGGTAGATCATTGATATCTTGAATAACAAAGTCTGCTCCGTTGTCCATCAAGTGCGCCTTTGTTTCAAGTGGTCTAGAGCTGTATCCATAAATCCCACAGAATGCAATCCTAAGATTAGTCTTTTGTTCGGCTCTTCTGACCATTATCAAGTCCTCTGAGGCATCGCCTATATAAAGGGCAGTTCTGGTGCCTATGCATTTCATGGCCTTGATTATGGCGTAGGGGTTTGGTTTTGCATATTCTCGTGGTTCATCCTCTAGGAATACTGAGCAATTTGGCTTTAAATATCCAAATACTGGTTTAAGTGAAAACTCTGCAGCTAATCTGCTTCGTCCAGAAACGACCGCAAGATTACCTCTAAACCTCCTTGCTAAACTGTTTGCAGTGGCTTTAGTTATTATTAATTTGTCGTTTTCTATCAATGGCTTGCCTGAATAGTATGCTACGTCAAAATTGTGCAATTTCTTAAAGAGATTTGATCCATAGAATAGCTCATCAAATATTGTGGCAAGAATACTCTTTCCTGGAGGAGCAGGATAACCCAGCCTCTTTTTGAGATTTTTTATACGAGTGGTTGAAGTTAACGTAGCCAAATATTTTTCAACAGACGAAATGCCTTCTTCATTCGAGTTCGAGGCTACTTGAAATAAGAAGTTTCTAGCATCAGGAATTCGTTTGTGAGGTTTAGCTAACTCAGCTAGACATATTGCATAAGATGTATCGACATCGTTGTTAAAGCCTCCTGTCTGTCTAAATTTGAGAATTATTTCGTCTGTCACCAAATTTGTTCGTCTGCTATTGATTAGTGTCCTTTTGTCAGAGTTAAAGTTCCTCAGAATAAATTTAACACTTCTCTTGATAGCAGTGTTATAAGATTTCCTAATATCCACTAGGCAGCCGTCAACATCAAAAAGAGCACAATCGAGATACTTCAAAATAATTCAGTTATCTTACTCTTAACTAAAACCTATTCTAATTCAACTTCTGCTTCTATCACTTCAGTCCTTTACTTCCTATGAGTCTCAATTACAACAATCAAAGGCCTTGTAAATTGATTTTAGGAATTTATCGTTCATCTCTTTGGTCCCTATAGTAACCCTCAAACAGCCTCTAAGCCCATTAACGTCTCCAAACCGTTTTACTATTATTCTGTCATCTTTTAAAGTATTTAGAATCCTTTCGTAATTAGCCTCAGATGCAAGAAAAATAAAGTTTGCATCAGATTTGAATACTGTTATACCTCTCAATTTATTGAGTGCACCAGAAACTCTCTCTCGTTCGCTCTTTACTAGTTGGACAGTCTGTTTTAAGTAAGCCTTATCAGAAAGTGCATAGGTTGCAACTGCGAGTGAAAAACTATTGATAGGGTAAGGAGATTGGATAGACGTTCTAAATGCATTTGCAAACCTTTCATTTGCAATCAAGTATCCTACTCTAGCTCCTGCTAGTCCACATGCTTTGGAAAGAGTCCGTAATATTATCAAGTTATCATAATCCGCAATCCGTTTAGCGAGACTATAATTTCCGAATTCAACATATGCTTCATCAATCAAAATTAGCTTTTCTTTAATCTCCTCTAGAATCTTCAGAATCTGGTTCTCAGCAAACTGATTGCCGGTGGGATTGTTTGGAGAGCAAATATACACTATGTCTGAATGTGCTGCCTGGTTGAGAAACTCCTCTTGAGGTAGCCCATTGTCTTCTCTGTTTAGGGGCACTTTGTTTAACTTTATACCGTGTAACTCACAACGATTTATGAAATAGGAAAAGGTTGGAGTGAAAACAGTTACCTCCTGATCTTTTCCTAATGTGGAGAGGAGCAATTCAATTATTTGATCAGAGCCGTTACCAGCTCCTAGATATCTTGCGTCAACACCAGTGTAGGAGGAAAGTTGTGAATAGAATTCTTCATATTGTTCCAATGGATACTCGCGGAGATCAGTCTGTGCTACTGCGAGTGATGCCATCTTCATAATATATTGACTGTCAAGAGCAAAATTCTCATTTGAATCGAGTTTTATCGAATGCTCCACTTTCTCCGGTTTAATATATGAGTCTAGCTGTGAAATTCTATCCAACTTGCTAGACAGCCAATTAATCATTTGGTCATCAATCGTCCCTGTACTGCTTTGAAATGATTTAAAAGTCCCTCTGCTGAACTAATTTGGTCAATATAAGACTGCACTTTTAATAACCCTTTTTTGGTCCCTTCTACTGTAGTGGCGATTTTTAAAAAATCAAGAACTGAAAGTGACCCCCTTGATTTTCCAAAGCCGCTTGTAGGCAAGATGTGGTTAGAGCCAAAACAATAATCGCTTGCTGATGATGGCGAATATTCTCCTATCAATGTGAGACCTGCCGATCTTATCTTTTTTGAAATCTGTCGGGCATTCTTACATACCAACTGTAAGTGCTCCGGAGCAAGTTCATTT
>JAICVW010000382.1 GCA_025935105.1 Nitrososphaeraceae archaeon | reverse complement strand
GTCTTGCAACCCTAAAGCACAACCAATAAGATCTACAAAAGTGTCTATGCTAGAGGTTTCCTCAAGGTTCACCTGGTCAGGCTCTACACCATGTACTGTTGCTTCAGCTGCAATTATGGTCTTCAGGGTGTCCAATGCGAAGATTTTAGCTCTCTGATTTATTCCTAGAGAATCACAACACGTAATTAATGACCGATACATCTCACTGCCCTTGCGATGTTTTAAGTCATCTGTGTAGTCTAACTTTAGAGAAGTTGCTGCGAAGTCATGCGAAGTAGTTTTAATGAAATCAACATTCCTTATTATGCTCCCTGCTAAAAAGTTTTGACAATCGAAAATTGCATCTCTGATCTTGGTTTGGTTTGCACCCAAATCAATTAAGCTGGCTAATAGCATATCACCTGAGATTCCAGAAGTTTGAGAATCAATTACAGCGACCCTTGGCAAGAGATCACAGTGCCAGTAATGTCTTTATATCACTTGCTTTGCGTGCAACGAAGTTTCAACGGGCCTAAAAACTTTTAACCATACAACCTATTCTATTTAGGAATGGCCATTACTGTGATTGGATCAGGAAGAGTGGGTGCTTCGATCGCCTTGAACTGCGTCGTAAATGATCTCGATGACGTATTATTGTTGGACATTGTCCAGGGACTGCCAGAAGGTGAAGCGATGGACATCAACCATCAATTATCAGAAATGGGGATAGATAGACAAGTACGTGGAAGCAATAATTATGCGGATATTGGCAAGTCAGATATTATCGTACTTGTTGCGGGCTTAGGAAGGAAGCCTGGGATGACCAGAATGGATTTGTTGAATACAAATGCTACTATTGTGAATGACGTCTCAAAGAAGATTGCTAGTTATGCTAAAAACTCGACCTTAATCGTGGTGACTAACCCCCTTGATCCTATGACCTATTTAGCTTTGAAGGCTTCAGGCCTGCCGAAGTCCCGAGTCATCGGAATGGGAGGGCTCTTAGACTTGTCGAGATTCAAGAGCTTTGTTCACTCAACTGTGGGAATATCACGTAACTCAATCCAAGCGATCGTAATCGGCGAGCATGGCGAGAATATGCTTCCTTTGGTGAGATTTTGTTCTATCGGCGGAATACCCCTTGAGCAATTCGTGGATCCACCGACGCAATCTTGTATATTCGAAAAAACGCGCAAAGTAGCTGCTGAAGTTATATCGCTAAAGGGAGCGACAATTCATGCGCCGGGTAATGCAGTTGCAAAAATGATAGAAGCAATAATAAAAAACAAGAATTCATTGATACCAGTATCGGCATTCTTAGAAGGAGAATACGGTGTCAAAGATATTTGTATAGGTGTTCCCGCTGTGATAGGGAGGGACGGAATACAGAAAATAATTAACCTGCCACTCAACCCTATTGAACAGGAGTTGTTTCTAAAGGGCGTAAAGAACGTTCAAGAGGCGATTAGATCGATGCGACCACTTATAGCCTAGATTTTTATTTCGATAGTCCCAAATCTCAACAAACGGATGGATTTGGGAACTATTTTAGCGCAATACTTACAAGGCCAGCTTTCAATCTCTGAAGTTCAAAAAGAAATTTCAATTCATTCAATAGAACAAGTTGGACAGAACTTAGCTAACTTGGATTTGAAAAGGGAATTCAGAAGAGGCATACCAGAGGTCGTCCTCGGAGAAGGGAAAACCTGGAGGGATATCGTAAAGATTGTACTTTCTGCACTTCAAACGAATAGCACTGTTGTTGTCAGCCGGATCAGAAAAGAGGAGCTTTCGACTATTTGTAGGGCTCTAAGGCGTCGTAAAAATCAAGTGGAGGTTGGAAAAAATAGTACTACAATTTTGGCCAGGACGAGTTATGTGAAGCGGAGAACTTCAGGCGGAAAAATAGGGATAATATCCGCAGGGACTTCAGATATAGCTGTAGCCGAAGAGGCTCGCCTAATGGCCGAGGCGATGGGCTGTTCTGCTATTGTATACTATGATGTTGGGATTGCTGGAATCCACAGATTGTTCCCTGCACTGCAAGAAATGATTACTGCTAGCGTGGATGCTATAGTGGTTGTTGCAGGAATGGAAGGTGCTCTTGCGTCAGTTGTATCTGCTATGGTTAATGTGCCAGTAGTTGGCGTCCCCACCTCTGTAGGATACGGTTTTGGATCTGCAGGACTTGCGGCGCTTTCTTGCATGCTCCAAAGCTGCGCAATTGGATTAGCTGTATTTAATATAGATAATGGTATAGGTGCAGGGGCGTTTGCTGCACTAATAGCGAATAGAATGGCTTCTAATTCAGATAGAATTAAAGTCTCATAGACGGCGTTTCTTGCTAAAACGTTTATAAGTGCATCACACAGTCCGTCCGTCAGAACGAAGAGGGATATAATTTATGGTTTATCATGCTGTGCTTAGGAGGAACCGACAAAATAGAACTAACTACAGAAAAAGAGCTGCTTTATTACTTGGCCGACGATCCTTTGTGTCCGTTACTATAAGTAACCAAAACATCATGGCTCAAATCTTGAAGGCGTCTTTAAATGGCGACAAGGTTGTAACATCCGTTCAAAGTAGACAGCTCATGAAACATGGATGGAAAGGCTCTATGAATAGTATTCCTGCTTGTTATCTCACGGGGTATCTTTTAGGTATTAAATCACTCGAGAAAGGTGTAGACGATGTAATCCTTTACACTGGTAGAAAACCTTACACTTCTGGGATCGCCGCTTGTGTAAAAGGAATTATTGATGCAGGTATCAACATACCGATGTCAGAGTCATCGCTCCCAGGTGCAGACCGAATTAGAGGATCGCACATTGCACAGTATGCAGAAATATTGAAGAATGATACGGAAAAATATAATGCACAATTCTCGGGCCTTTTGAAAAATGGATGGACACCCGAGGATTATCCTGCTCACTTTGAGGAGATAAAATCCAAAATCAGAAATACAGGACCCACAGTCAATCAAGTAGCGAGCAAGAAGACTGGAAATGTTGGTTGAGAAGATGACAGGAGTTTCGATTTAGGCATGAGCAGATATCCTCGGCAGCAGGAACATCAAGTGGAATGGCAGCCTCGTACCACCTTAGGAAAGATGGTCTCGGAAGGCAAAATAAGTACAATGGATGAAATATTTGAAAATGGAATGAGGATTCAGGAACCAGAGATCGTAAAGCATC
The DNA here is from genome assembly GCA_025935105.1 of Nitrososphaeraceae archaeon. GTDB lineage: Archaea > Thermoproteota > Nitrososphaeria > Nitrososphaerales > Nitrososphaeraceae > Nitrosopolaris. Next base: position 747 of record JAICVW010000382.1, on the reverse strand, counting down.
TCTTACCGGAGATTAAAAGCCAGGTTGTACATGTCGGCATAGTTCAAAAGCAAACCGATGCTGGCGAGATGACGAGGTTTAATGCCTTGGTGGCAGTCGGAAATGAAGCCGGATGGTTTGGAATTGGAAAAGGAAAAGCTTCTCAAATGAGAATATCTATCGATAAAGCCACCATGGCTGCTCATCTTAACGTTATACCTGTGAAACTTGGATGTGGAAGTTGGGAATGTAGGTGTAACCAACTTCATTCCATCCCCTTTAGAGTTAGAGGAAAAGGAGGTAGTGTGGGAGTTGAAATAATTCCTGGACCAAGGGGTCTGAGTCTGGTCGCAGGTGAAAACATTAAGTCGCTCCTTAAGTTAGCTGGTCTAAAGGATGCATGGACTAAATCATTTGGTTCAACGAATACTATGTCATCTACTACTAAAGCAATCTTCGCTGCTCTACGTAAGACCTACGTCACAGGGTGATATGTGATGGCTTACCTTGTAGTCAGAATTAGAGGGACGGTTAACGTACCGATGTTTGCCAGTGCTACTTTACGATATCTCAACCTTACCAAAAAGTATCGAGCAACTCTGTTACCTGAAAATGCTCAGTCTTTAGGGATGTTGAGGAAGGTAAAGAATATTGTTGCGTGGACCATTGCTGATCCAAAGATCATCGTTGAATTATTACAAAAGCGAGCTCGAAAGCCTGGTCAAGATCACCGGTCAGATTTTGATCTCCCGCATGGATTCGATAGCC
>JAICVW010000190.1 GCA_025935105.1 Nitrososphaeraceae archaeon | reverse complement strand
CAAAATGATACAGAAAGAGTCAACAAACGAAAGCTGGACAAAATTTTCAATTATGGCTAATAGAAACTATGGGGAGCGATCTAGAATGAATCTCAAATTAGAAGATATGGATCCACATCAAAAATCCTCAACTAATGCAAGATTTTCGATCTTTGAATATATAGAATTTATCTTGGATTGAATTTCCAACTTATCGATATCGTCTTCTGCCGCGTCCTTCTTTTCAAAAAGCTCCCTAACCTGCTCATGGAGTCCATTTCTGAGGTCTCGGATCGTGTGAACCATTTGCGATGTGAACGATAAAAAAATTAAATAGTATTGAATGTGAAAATATTTTGTTCGACTAGACAAATTTAAGTTAGAGAGTTTTTCAACTATCCGACACTTTGTGCAACGGGCATGTCAAGAAAATATATAATACCAGTGATCTATCAGTGATGTACTCATTATGACTTGATAAATATACAAGCCTAGCAGTCTCCGTACGTGTGACTTTTTTGAACCCTAGATTCGATGAAGAGTGGAACCAATAGATGGATCGAGCAGCACTTACCCGTATTGGATAATTAACGGCCGGTGTCCAATACCGTCGTTACATTTACCAATATTTTGCCTTAATCGTTTCTATGACCCGCTCATGGTCTGGGCCCTTCCGCCTAGCGAATCTCTCCATCGCGCTCAATGGTACTCCACCCATTGACCTTGCTAGTGCAGCAAAAAATAGGTTCTTTATTGGATTGTCGCGACCGACCTTACGCATGAACTTCTGTATCCCATGTTTAAAGTTATGCTGCCATGTTTTATACATCACCCCGAGCTTTGGTGGATCCATTGTATTTCCTATGTCAAAAAATTCTGATTTCTCGAGGAGGCCTATAGGGACAAATGTAAGAGGAGTCACTGTGAATTTAGAATCCGGTTGTTCGGTTTCAAGCTCGTGGATTAATTTGATTGTCTCCCAGCTGTCTTCAGGTGTTTCATCGTTATTCAAGCCCATTATGATGGTAAAGGCTGGCACCCAATAGTGCTCGTTGAGAGCCTTTACAGCGGTTTTGACAACCCAATGCCATTCAGTGGGCTGATATGGAGCTAGTTTTCTGTCAGCATACTTTCCTATCAACCTAGTGCTCCCTGTTTCGAATCCGCATTGTATACCAATATGATTCGATGAGCTTGCTTTGATGATTTTGGAAATGTTTGGAAGCAGTCTTTCATCAGCAATTGCTCCAGCCAAAGTGCCATGTGTTGGGTTCGTGTGTTCAACACCTGTTGCCATGATACCTTTGAATAATTCTTCTATCGCCTCTCTATTGGGTTGCATATTTTTGGTAGTTCTGGGATTTAATCCGTAGACAAAAATATCATCACTATGAACCCATGCGTTCTTCAATCCACCATATTTCATATTCACCTCTATTTCTTTCTGCACCTTCTCTACAGGATAGTATCTAAGTGGTCTCAAGGTCACGTCACAGAACTTGCATCCTCGGCCGCATCCTCGCATGACCTCGACTTGGCCATGCATGCTTGGTCCTATGATGTTAGGAATCTCATCGACTGTGGGTTGGTCCCAACAATGTATGAATCTACCATGATATTTTTTTTCATTTTTAAGGAATTCCTTAATTTCAACTTTGAATTCTGTCCTCTTAAAGGGATTGGCAACATCCATTTCTCCTTTAATAAGGGCGTCAAAAAATTTACCACCAGTACCATCAATCTCGGGTCCAATGCCGCCCAAATCACCTTCCACAATTCCATAAAGGCCATACTCCTCAATCTTCGCGGGGTCATAGTTGTATTGCCAGGTGCCAGAAGCGCCAGCTATGATTTTGGCATTGCTACCGGTTCTACGCTTTGCGGCTAATATTCTCTTGTGTAGATGTCTACTATAATATTCATCGTAAGACATCTGCTTCCTGCCATAAGTAAAAGTCATGGTAACTGGTCCCATGCCTAATGGGTCCATTTCATATGTTCCCACTACTTCAGTCTCAGGCCCGATAAACTTTTCAATATGGTCTGGATGAGCTACTACTACTTGATCTCTTGCATACCCGTCTCTTACTAAGGCTGCTTCTACCTTCCTCAGGCCGTATGGAGCATAGTTAGCGAGTCCATTCGTATGTTCTATAGGATTACAGATGAAGTCAAAAAGTAGTTTCGGCGTGACCTGTTGTCCCAAGATTCGGTACCAAAACGTACTATGATTCCTATGGAAATCAAGTGCCGGTGCACAACCAAAAAAAGATGCGAGAGAGATTCCCCTATAAGGTGACATGAGGGTACGGTCAGCACTTAGCACTATTTTTGGATATTTCATAATATTTTCCTACTTCTCTAACTCCTCTGATTTCCTTCATATAATTATACCGATAAGGCAACTTTTTAAACTCGATAGCACTAGTAAGTCGAGACTATTCCGATTTCTCAATTCGTGGAAACAACTCATTCTGTAAATTTTCTGGTCTTGACCAGATGTGGCAATAACACGTCATCCTTGCGAGGTAATAAAGTCATTTCGGTATTTTGATTTCCATGGTCTTGAATTAAACAGCTGATACAAACAAAAATACAAGATAAAAATCGAGCATTGTTAAATCGCAGCAAATACATTGAGTGCGGTAATACGAGGTATTCATTAGACTGTTTATATACATTAAGAGCTCTTAGTAGAACATTTTAGAAGATTTTGTCGTCGTAAGATCAAATTACGTTTCTAAACAAATATGGTAACACTACATCACACAATAAAGCCAATGCTAGTATAAGTCAAAAACTTTACTATTCATTGTTATTTACCCTTAAACATTCTAGAATTTCCCTAGGAATCGACCTCCCTCTATAGAATACCGTAAAGTACTTGCCTGCATAAACATTCGTATAAACCGTAAAACTCGCTTTGGTCTGATGCATATGTGCATGGGAATGGGACGACGCACAAATGTATCAGACTTGCTTAAAGGTGACTGAAGATAATGTACTATATATCCGGACTTAATATTGGAGCATTTGATGTTTGAACTACAATCAGATTTTATGGATATAACGCAGTATCTTACGAAAGATGTAGGTTAAAGAATACTAGATTCACAAATTACGACTATACAATGTGATACGTAAAATAATCTTTGGGAATTAAACTAACGAAAACGAAAGGCACATGATAACCTCTTTCAATGACAACAAGTTTTATGGATATCCCTATCGTTCTCTGCGTCTAAAGTCTAGCTCTATCCCACGTTTCTCGCTATAATTAAACATAAATGATTCTGTAGGCAATATTGGAAAGCTCGAAATTAAGTCACTGAAGCAAAGTGGACAATCACTCGGTAATGGGAATCTCCACTTGTCTAGCAACGTTGCACACCAGCGACACTCCTCACAAAGGAAGAATATAGGAGCTTGAGTGCTCAATGCTCTACTATTAATTGCTGACGCGACATAATTGTTCGCGAAGACCTTGTTCGACAAGTTTAGCTATGAACAGGGTTTAAATCAATATAAAAAGTATTCCTGACTTCCTTTTCTAACAGGTATGGAAAAAAGTTGTAGTTTTAAAACCCAATTGCTGGGCTGCAAGGTATATGAGAGATATGGTAATTATTCAAGAAAAGCAAAGTTGGCACGTTAGTTGATCTTACAAAATCTTCCTTGCCGTAATGTAAACATGCCTGCCTACATAACAATCAACTGAACATTATCCATATTCTTGGTAGCTTGAAATTTTTTCGCCATCTCTTTAACTTCACGGGCATCGCCCTTTAAAAGGAATATTTCGAGGCACCTATCTCCGTTGATTTTACTATGTAGATGAGTATTAATTAATTTGTCATACACATGCCCCAGTTCAGTAACCTCCTCATCAGAGGCCTCATCGTGAATCGCCAAGAAGAGCGCATGAAGCATACCGCTGAGGTCTTCCCTTTTTTTTTCCTCTGAAAGCAAGTTTCGGATCCCGGCCCTAACTATTTCAGACCGACCTGAAAAGCCGTATGTACGTTGAAGCCTTTCCATGTCATCTAAAATCTTCTCATTAAGTGACACACTTACAATTGTCAAGTGAAGTGACTATTATTAAGAAGAATTTATATCTATGTATAGGAATTAATAATATTGGCGAATATATTTAATATAAAGCATGCTTTTCAATAACATAACAATCACATATTAAGACAGAACGTTTTGTGTTTCATACATGGCTCACCTATAACTAACGGATTTGCTCGATTATTCAGTGGTTTAGATTTTATTAACTTAATTCCTGATGATAGTCTGAAATTTAAGTTTGACCTGTGATGTTATGTAAATGTACGCTGCTCTTGATTGTTATTGTCGCTCTTAACTTTTTGAGTATATATCGAATCAAAGTATATTAAGAAAAAATCTGTTGACACAAAATTAAATATTTGTTCCTTTATCTATAGTGCCGTGTCACGTAGAAGCAAAGTTGTGCTCGCTTTCGGAATTTTGGCAGGCTTTGGGATAAGTGTTAGTCTTGCGATTATCGCAATTGGAGGTGGCTTCTCAGCCCCTCTCACTTCCTTCTTAAGTCCTCCAAGCAATGCTGACTTATGGACTGTTGGTGAAAATATCCATCCGGGTACAGAATTAAGATATTCACTTACCGCACTTGGCGGCCACAATTCACCTTGGAATAGTTTAGTCGGGCCTAGTTCTCTTATAAATGCGACTGTTACCGTGCACTTTGTCAGATCTGAAGGAAATCTTTGGAATGCCTCCTTTGTAATTGAAAACGGAACTACTAGCAAGTCAGGCACTATGTTGCTGTCAAAACAACAGCTTACTAATGCTAGTCCCGTATCGAGAAATTTTGGGCCTTTCTACCTGCCAATCGAATCGTCCCTCCTAGAGATTAGAGACATCGATCTAGATGGGCCAAAATACTTGGTTGTAGGGGCTGAATGGAATTCTCTTACTATCGGACCCATTGGATCGACAATATCCGCAAAAATTCTTGATAAGGAAAAGATTCAAACACCAGCTGGCGCGTTTACCGCATATGTGCTCGGCTACACTATCGGGGTGAAGCCCAGCAAGATTTGGCTATCGCATGATTTTCCACTCCCAGTAAAGGCAGAAGTTTACAATGCCCAAAATCAGCTACAGTACAAATTTACCTTGATTAATGCGAGGACATAAGTAGCTGAATTTATTTGTGATCAGTATTATTAGAATGGATGTTACTTGAGCCTCAACAAACCCATTATATCAGAACAAGAAGTGCGTCCTCGTCTGGATGTTTGTAACACAATGAGCCTATTGAGGAAGCGATGCTGGAGAAATTCTAAATCGCCGACCGCACCATAAGAACAGGACATTACTTCCCACTATTCTATGAGAGCTACAAACTAGTTTAAGAGTCCTCAAAAACATATATTTCAGTATACAGACTTCTTATTGACATTTGAAGAGAATTTGTTGGGCGGGTATGCCATTCTTTATTATTGCATTACTTTCTACTTCGGTTGTTTCTTCTCTCTTGGTATCTCAGCTAGTTCCATTTAACATATTTACATACCTTGTACAGGGCGCAAAAGCAGCCAAGCACAAAGTTTCTCTTCCGGACCAAGATATACCTCAAATTAAAGGCAATTTGGTTGCATCCGGCATACCTAGCAAGACACCTACGGGCTGCATTACCTATAGTCCTGCCACAAGGACAATTACTGTCAGCTGCACAACTCCTACAAGACTCACGGATGTTAATAATGCTCTGAATGATAATAGCATTCTAGCCAAGCAAACTCCAGATGGCGTGTGGCTCCTAAGTGCCAACCTCGTAATAGGTAAAGGCTCCCTCTTCTACATTGACCCTACAGACACCAAGTGGCTAAAAATAAATTCAAGGGTTACAGGAGGTTCAATTCCAGCATATTCAATCGTGATACATGGTAGTCTAAACATCGACTCTGTAAAGATTACTGGTTGGGACCAGTTGAAGAATACTTAT
>JAICVW010000086.1 GCA_025935105.1 Nitrososphaeraceae archaeon | reverse complement strand
ATTTGTTCGCACACATACGTCTTTGACGAAATCGAACTTACCATGACGCTAGTCGATACAATCCATCAATCCGTCTGTCCGTTTTCAGATTTTACGTAATCTTGCTAATGGGCCAAGATACGTGGTATTTATCACATATCCTAAAGAGCTGGATCTATGAATGTTAGTAAGAGGCTTTTTCTGAACTAAACGATATGCATAAATGATTCTTACAACTTAAAAAGTTATGCCTCTCAACCCAACCTTTCGAGGATTCATGGAGCAAATGATAGATAATTCATTACCCGGTCTTACCCATTTGGCAAAAACATTGCTACATCCAGTAACGAAAGCAAGCCTGAGAATAAACAATGAGAGAGATTTTACCTTGGGAGTTGCTCTCGGAATAACACAGCAAACGCTCCTTATCGGTTTTTACAATACCTACCAAAGAGCCATAAATGACCAAGAATTGTCAGAAATAGGTAGTATTATCTCTAATCGACTACCTCATATTCGCGAAGCAATATTCAGTACTGGGTAACTCGTTAAAGTCATGCCAGGTATTTTCTATTCCATGGATTCGGCTTTCGTCTTCCTCATGCTTTCCAGTCGCCTTAAATGGAACTGGATGTTGGCCTGATTCAATTACTATAGTCTCATGCGAAACTCTGGCACGATCACTACCCTAAGACTAACTAACGTATTGGCAGTACACTAACGCAACTAAAAATTGATCTCAATAGTGTCACAAGACAGCTGGAGAAGCAAATAAAGAACATCTACACAGGATATCATCCCTATACTCTATGTGTAATCAGGCCGGTAGAGAATAGATGGGTATGCTCTCTCGAAGGTCAAGAATTGAGTAAGAAGAGCAATGAACGAACCATTTTGTAGAAACTATCCTCATTCAGATAGGCCTGTTGTTATAGAAGTTGACGAGAAGACGTTTCATATTGTCTAATAGATTTAATGAAATAAATATGTGTCATAATCTATTAAGTCATAGGTTCACTTTTTAAAACATAAACTTCAAAAGTAACTTATCTCCTCCAAGGCAGTACAATATTACTAGCACACGGTGGTATAGCTGGGGTCCGTGCGTTGCGCTGTGGTGGTGGTGACGCACTGGCCCAACTAATATTTACGGCGGGTGATTTTAATAATTTGTCATTATATTCCTGCTTTTAGAACCAATTCACGTTAACTTTAGTATAGAAGATTCATTTTAATAATTCATATAGTAAGACTTGACTCCAACTAAACATAACATCACCGTTGTAGAGCAATCAAGATTTCAGCTTATGGCAGCATCTATTCTAGTTTACTGTATGACGTGTCATTTCATCTTCAATTTATGGCCGTCGTATAATAACATGAAATTTGTAAAGTAGGTGCGCCGCACTTTCACAAAGACTATTTTCAAACCATTAAAATGGTTTTGGGAATCGTTTGTGGTATACGGCTCCTTAAGTAACATTTTTGTTAAATGGGCCAAACAATAAACAATTACAAGCTATACTATTAGACATAAGTTGCGGACATTGATTTGATCGATCGTACAGTATTACATCAGTATGCTGTAACCCAACTTAACATAATTGGTATACCAAGTTCCCTTTATTTTATGTGTGAAGTAACGTTAGCTTGAAACATGTTAAGCTAAGAAGATGACAAATAATCTGGTCCATGATCAGGACCAAATGGATCTGGTGTTGCAATTAGAAAAGACAGACTGGCCTATCGCGAATAAGTCAGCTATAGAATGTCGGCCAGTCTGAGTGGTCACCAGTCCGTCTGGACATCAAAGACGGCCAAAATAGTATAGACATCCTAGATAATGATTTAAAACTAATTGATTAGAACATATATTACTGTAATGATTCAAAAAAGAAGAGAAAAGAAAAGAAAGTTAAGGGCTGTAGCCTGCATTTGAGATAGCACTGAGTTCAGTTCTCTGATGGACTTTTGGAAACGATTGGGCGAAAAATCAGTCGCTTGTTTGAATTATATAGTTATGCGGAAGTTAGATTGGTGGTTGATTTGATGTTGACAAAATTAGCAATCATCACATTGGAGAAGTAAGCGACATGGATCTGATATACCCTTCAAGGGAGCAAGTATTAACCATGAAGTTGTGACAAAGTTGTCCCATTTGCCTCCTGAGTTCTAACAATAACACAAATCATAATAATTTGTTGCGATTATTCTCTTCATTACTACAACCTCTGAATTCGATAAATTTACAAAAGAAGAACTAGATGAAATTAAAGATGCGCTCGAGGATAGTTTGAGATATTATAATGATTTGCTTGATGACGCTCTATCTGATCCAGAAACAAAGACAGGGAATATCAGATTTGCTCAAGCCAGGATCAAAATCATTGAATCGGTAAAGAGAAAATTAGTGCAGTAAGGAAAAACGGAAGATTTATCCAGCAATAAGAATCATCAAGCCATATTCTATTGAAGTTAACAAGTTTGTTATAATGCTCCTAACTCATTGGTTTTATAGCTGGTCAGGAGTGCTTTCTTCAGATCTCTGTCCTCAACCATACTTTCGATAAACCATCAGTAGCTCAAAGGTTAAAGCATCATCAGAAGATTTAATGGCATCAACTGCTTTAAGTGTCCAATAATTTTGTTGTGCCCTGCCAGTCAGTATTTGAGCTTCATGAACTACTTGTCCAAATGAGGTAAGAAAAATATCTTCTGTTTCTGTTAGGGCCATAGTATAAAAAGGTAAGATCTTTATCGTCAGAAATTATGCGCAGTACATCACAAATATCTAATTGTGCCAAGTTTGGATACTTCGGTATTCGAAGTTGAATTTTTATTGTACCGAATCCATCAAAAGCGATTTCCAAAGAAAGCTAGCCCTTACCCCAATTTCAACACATAATGCTAGCATATTAGATGAGTAAAAGAGAGTCTCAGAGGTGAAGATCACAGAGACGGAAGTATGATATGAAAAAATCTATGAGTGGGCTCTGTGGACTTGATCGAGAACATAAAGACGTAGAGCAATGTGTATGAAATGGATAAATTAGAATATGTATAGAACGACCATATACCAAAACTTGGCGATGTCGCAATTATGGCAAAATCCTACTGAATTCCCTTCACAAGTAACGTTGTTACGTAAGGATTTTTAAGGACATTGAGGTAAACTTAGATTAGGTAGACAGGGTTACCTAGGCAACAGAATGTGATAAAAGAATTCAGGAAAGGCGAATCCTCAGCTTCTGAAGTCATCACTAGAAAAAATAAAGTTCGATACTGGAAAAAGGTTTTGATCGTAGATGATGACTTTGATATAACTACCACATTCAAGTTAGGAATAGAAACAAATCAAGTAAACATCAACAAAAAGATTGAGGTGCACACCTATAATGATCCTAGAGCAGCTTTGCTAGATTTTGAACCAAACTTTTACGATCTCTTATTAGTCGATATTAACATGCCGTATATTGATGGATTCCAATTATCTGAAAAAATCTTGGAAGTCGATATCAATGTTAAAATCTGCTACATGTCTTCAGGAGAAATAAATCGAGATGCCTTAAGAGAAATTCATCCATCTATAAGCTTGGGATGTTTTATCCGAAAGCCGGTTTCTATCGATTATTTGATTGACAGAGTAATTGGAGAATTAGATTAATGCAACATAATAATACGGCAGCAGTTGGCTACTACGGTAACCTTAACTGTTGTTAGTAGTCCCCTGCATTTACTCCATTACTACCTGTTTCCAAGCACTGCATCAAATCATCCTGCATTGAAGATTTACTTCAATAGCAGTTTGCACTGGATCAGTACAGTAGGAAGTCCAGAATCTAACACCGAGGTATTGTAGACTAGTTGGATAAATGGATGGATGGTTAATATTTCTCTCGTTATTTTGCTATGTATACTTCATCTGCTATTTTTTTCGCATATTCCTTAAATCCTGTAAAGTCAATCGCAACGACAGGCTCATTTCCAACGACCCACGCATTATGTCCGGGCGGAATGACTAGAGCATCACCAGCACTAAATTCCTCTTCTGTGCCATCATCCATTACAACTTTCATTCGTCCTGAAACCAAGTAATGGGTATGTGGTGATTGACAACTATCGGTTTTAACTAACGGCTTAACACATTTTTCCCAACTCCACCCTGGCTCAAGGGTTGCCCGTCCAATGGTCACATCACCTAGATTCGCAAGTTCCAGCCTTCCTTTCTCAAACGTTCGCGTCTCTTCAGGAGAATCTAAATTCCTCTTTTGCATTTCTGCCATGTTTTCCTAAATAGAAATGTTTACTTTATTTATAAGCATTCTTTCATTGTTGCAGCCTTCTCCTTCTTTATGGTATGCAAAAGATATTTTTTCAATACTAAAGAACAATTGATGATATATCTTTCTGAATTATATCAATCCCCAGACAGATTGATTTAAAAAAGTGGCTCTGAACTTAATTCTCAAGATCCTCTGGTGATGCAAGATCCATTCACACCAAATGTACTGCTTGTCAGAGCTTTGTACGCGTCAGCTTTAAAATCATTAGAATTGATAAATATGATGTACAAATCCGTACTCCATCCCTGAGATGCTTCAACTTGAGACAACAGAATCAACTCACTCCGTCTGATCCTTAAATTAAGAATTCCAAGTCTGAACAGCGAGTACTTTGCCTCTCGCCAAACCAGCTGGGATAGGCCATGAGATCGAATAAACCATTTCTTAATAGATCATGGAAATGGAACGAATACAAAATTTTTGTTATCAGATCATAATTGCAATATCTAGACATTCTCTAATTATATTAAATACTAATCACAATTTACAAACGGAATCGTTGCTAAGATTATGATATCTTTTATATTTCATGTTTGTGTGTAGGCGAAAAATGGTTAGGAAACGAGCCATACAATCGATTCTACTACTTCCATTACCAAGATTCCTGATTATTGTTGCATTGGTGGTCATTATTTTTGCCAGCGTTGACATGCAGAGAGCAGACTATGATGAGGAGAATGATCATCATAATCTTTGCAATGATCACCACTTTACGAAATGTTTCCAAAATGACGAAACACCACTCTTACTCCCCTTACCATGAAATTCTCTTTGTCTTGATTGTCTAATTTTCATTTATCAGGAGACAATTTTAGATTACACATGTATGGCGCGCAACAGGTGAAACCTGACCTGTTGCAAGTTTGAGTTTAGAAGGAACTCTCACGATGTTGTATTATTTGACACATAAGAAGCTTTATCAACCTAAACTAGATAAAATTAGTAAATAGTGGTATATCATAAGACACTTGACTTAGATTCGTTTTATATAATTTAAAGGTATGATATATCCCATACTCACTTTATCTCCAATTCTGGAAATAAAGCTAAGAGACCAATGTGTCTTGGCAGGTCCACTGTCGATAATCCACATGTGGAGACTAATCGATCAGTCAAATAAATTTAATACTTCAATCTTGCAACTTTTAAGCCTAGTAGTCAAGAGGACTAACTAGACTGCTTGATCCTATTCAGGAAGCATTGACTTCTAATTTCATAGACCGGAATTGAGCCAATTGTGTTGGTGTATAACCAGTATCAAAATCATATCCAACAGTTTTTCCAGGATCTATAGGTATAGTTATCGGTCCAAATGCACTGCTCAACAAACGTCCGCTAGTCTGGTTAATAAATTCACCAGTTACAGATGAAAAGTTCTTGCTTTCATGTTGCGTATTCGTAACCGTGCCCCTAACATGATAGTGTGAATCTGTTGTGTTTAAATATATTTCGGCAGAGTTTACCTTCAATGAGGATGGATTTGGGTTCGTACCATGTATGCTAATCGTTAGAGGAATATTGTTGGCTGATGTAGCATATACGAATGTAGGTGAAAATACCGCCCCCAACATGAGGAGTGATACGTAATGCAGGTTATACATTTATGCATATACCAGATGGATTTACTATTTAGCTTTATCGAAGATTGACACTAGAACAAGATTACACATCCGTTCTTTTCATAAATAGATACAGTCAGAGAAGTGTATTACAAGGACTGCAGGGAGAAGGCAGCTACTAGTTTCATCTGAAAACAATTTTAGGCGTCTAGAGGGCAGAACCTTCCAAACAGAAAAGTCTCAAACTGACCTAGAAAAACTAGACTGCAACACAGATCACTCGTATCGAAGTGATTCTTCTCTATGCTTTCTAGAATAATTAAGAATTTTTTTTCTATATTTGACAAATAGTTACTAGGCATAGGCCCTATATGCAATCGTCCATTCTACCCACAGAGCACCATTTAGGCATAGGTATTTACAAAAGATGTTTTACGTGTGGTTTTTTAACCAGAATGACGTTGTTAAATTTATGTTAGTTAGGACGATAAAAGGTACACTGTCTTTCTTGGATGGATGGATGAACTAACACTCAATTTCTGATTTTATTACTAAATCCATTATTTTACCGATACCCGATAACAGAAGGCCGATTTGTATTCATGATTTTTAATGATTCTTGAATTCCTAGATTCACAAAGGAACTTGCAAGTTTATCATCTATTGAAATGAAAATACATGATTGCAAGCTTGGTATTCATATCTTATAGTAGAATAATAATGCTAGGCGTTTATAAGGAGCGTTAACTAATAAAGCACAACATTGGACCTACAAATAATAGGGCAGACACAGCGCCCCCAGAGCAAGCCAAAGTTTGGGCGCTGATACTAAAGGAGGCATCTGGCCCTAAAATTGCGTTCACTAACTATGATCAATGATGAAAGCCAGATGGAAAAATCAATGGAAGAATTAAGCTACCAAAGAATACAATTGCGATCCCTTTTACTACTTTACCAGAAACAATAGCTATACTAAATAATTTAAAATTATACTTTGTAGCACCAGCTATAATAGGTATATAATCTCCAATTATTGGTAACCATGGAGAGATGAAAAGTATAACCCAACCATATTTTTTAAGCAACGAAGCACCTCTATACTCACTTTTTTTATTTGGTTTTTTACGTAAGCGTCTTAAAAAACTGATCCCGCCATAACCAATATAATATGCTAGGAAGCCACCGATGATTGAACCAATAACTAATATTGTAAAAACCTCTATCTTGCTCTGACCTGCTAGCAATAATCCAGACGTTGTTAGCTCAGTAGGGATCGGAATTACTGATGATAGCAAACTGTTTATGAATAAACCAATAAGGCCTAACCTTGCGAAGGATGGGTTACTTAATAATGAAGCACCTCCTGCCGCTATTGCTTGGATAGTGATCATCATTAGCGTTATGAGGTTAGCAAAATTCCCTGCTAATTGGCTCTTTGTGTCGAATTTGTTATTTCGAAAGTATCAATCATTTTTTGTACAGTTGGAGCATATGTTAGGAATTTTGATGGTTCTGAATTGAATGAAATAGTATAGACATTGCTTCCCTTTATCATCCAAACCAACATCGTTTCTATTTTGAGAGACCCGATGCCAGGTGAATCCAGAAATACTGTTTTGTGTGCCTGGTTTCCTGCAAAGATGAATGGATTAGATTTTATAATTTGTACAGTTGGTTGATTCAGTGAATTATTGACCAAATTACTATATCCATCAAGAGTGAGGTTCTGTGAGTAATGACTTATCGATATTATTAGGCGGCCAGGGAATACATCTGATAGATTTCCGAAAGGTGCAAAGAATCCAACAATATCAGTAAAGTCTCGAAGACCGTTTTGTGAAACCGTCCTGTCTGAAGGATACTGTATTTTTACTCCCTGAATGGGATTCTCGTAGGTCAAGAAAATTTTAGAGTTTGGCTGCGCTGAGGCCTGTACGGCTAAGAGTGGTAGCAATGAAAATGAAACAGCAGGTATCAACAATATTGAGCAACGCATACTCAGCAGCCCATACTACACATTATATTAAGACTTGGAAAGTCAAGTGCCGCCTGGCGGCGACAGGGGTTTTCAGAGCGGTATATTCATAGATTAGGGGGATGCAGCAGTGGTTGAAATTAGAGGCCGCCAAGTCTATTCGTGGGACTTTAGGTGACAGATCTGAAAGCGAGGATAGGTGGCAATAGAGGTAAATAGTGCTAGAATATAGAGAGTATGTCAAATTATCATTTGATGTAGAATGACAATAGGGAAAAGTAGACTCTATGACCTGCAACAAAGAGGCGCTAATCGGAACCGTTTGATGTTCCTGGGAAAAACGGCTCCTCCCTCTGGCTATGCCCAGAGATTGATATTTCATATCTATACTAATCTGATCTAAATTGCAACATTGTCGGCCTTTTTAATTTCAATCATTACTTT
>JAICVW010000296.1 GCA_025935105.1 Nitrososphaeraceae archaeon | reverse complement strand
TGAGCTGGGGCGGTGGTTCTCTCAAGTCCTCCTTGTATATCTCAGATCCCGTTAGAAAACATATTTTTATCTTATCATCTATTTTCCTTATCTCTTTATACAATTCATATCCATTCATTTTAGGCATATTGATGTCAAGTATAGACAAAGCATAGAAATTAGGCTTAAAATTTGAGTGCAGATATAGGATCATTAAATGCGTCAACATTGAATCCTCCGTCTTCCAAGCCCATGCTCAAAACTGATATGCTATCAGGTTCGTTATCAACGAGCAGTATTGTTACTGTTGTTGCAATATTCTTTCTGTTGTTCATCACTATCTGTCCGTTATTCTTCTTAGTAATCTGTTTATAGATTGGATCATGAATTTAACTCCTCCTTTATTCGTATTACTAAATCGTCTATATCGACCGGTTTTGGAATAAAGCATTTTACGTGTTCTTCCATATGTTCTGACGATGCTATTGAGAAGGATTGAAATTTATTTCTCAGTTCTTCGTAATATAATTCAAATGCTGTGACAAAGCACACCTTAACCTTGTGATCTATCTTCCTTATTTCTCTGTATAATTGAAAGCCGTTCATATTTGGCATCTTGTAGTCAAGAAGCGCAAGATCATATAGGTCACTTTTGAAACTTGATAATACTTGTATAGGGTCGTTGAACGCATCAACTTTGAAACCATTATCCTCAAGGCCCAGAGTAAAAATCATTGTGATATCAGGTTCATCATCTACTACCAATATTCTACTTTTGTTGTTATTGTTACTGTTATTGCTTCTGTTGTTGCTTCTGTTCGTCTTCTGTCTATCTCCTAGTTTTGCTTCCGCTTTTCCTGTTCAACCTTACTCAGAGGTATACTAAATGTAAAGGTAGCTCCTGTCATCTGTCCATCAGAGTCATGGTTGTTTTCAGCCCAGATCTTGCCCCCATGAGCTTCCACAATGCTTTTAGAGATAAACAGACCCAAGCCAGTACCTGTTTCAGATTTAGCAGCAAATTTTGTAAAAAGTCTCGGATAGATTTCAGGATCTATTCCTGGACCTTCGTCAGTTATACTAACCAGAGCGTTTTTATCTCTAATACCAGTTCTAGTCACTATGGTGCCTTTTTTGGTAAACTTTATTGCATTAGTCAAAAGGTTGGAAATTACTTGGCCCAAATAATTCACATCAATATCTATTTCAATAGCCCGTGCTTGTGGTTCGAGCACTAGATCGATCTCCTTTTTAGTTTTTTCAATCTCAGTCTTTTGGTCTTCAATTACATCGCATACTATATCATTGAGGTTAACTTTCTGGAAATTCAGTCTAAGTGATCGTGTTTCTATTCTAGTGACATCCAGTATATCTTTGGTAAGCCTCTGAAGTCTTGCTGCGTTCCTAGCTAGAGCCTTTAGCATTTCTTCTCTCTTTTCTGGGTGTCGCATAATGAGCGTAGAATATCCTAGTATAGCTTGAGCGGGCGTCTTCATTTCGTGACTTGCTATATTAATAAATTCATTTTGCATTTTATCGTGGGTTTTTAGCTGTTCGTTTGCTAGCTCAAGCCGTTTATTTGACGCCGCTAAAGAATCATTTGCTCTCTTTAGCTCTCCAGTTTTTTCATTTACGGCATTCCCTAGTCTCTTATTCCATGAGAAGACCAGAAATGCTACGGTAACAGCGACTCCCCCTATTACTGCCACTACTAGTACTGTAAAGTATTGCTGCTGAGTAATCAATCCACTTACATCACTTGCGAGATTATGTTGAGCACTAATATACAGTGAAACAAAATACTTGCCATTGACTACCACAGGTTGATATGCTATCGTACTCATTTTACCATTAACAAGAATGTCTCCTATTCCGGTGGCGCCTTTTAATGAGTTCCTTAACATATCATTTAAGAGGTCTTTTGATGCAGCGGGGTGTAACGAAGAGGAAAGCAGAGATTGAAATTTATTTCCAAAAACATTCTCACCTGCATATTGTTGTCCACCAGTAGCGTAAAGAATTATTCCATTTCTGTCAAGCAATCCTATAGTGCTGTTAAATTGAGGAAACAGTTGATTATTCAAATAGCTGCCTAACGCTTCGAGTCTTACAGATGTAACTACTACGCCGGTTAGTATTCCATTACCATTACCATTACCATTACCATTAGATGTCCCTGACTCTGTAGCTGTTTTATTGACTACAGGATAGGATATGTATAGCCTAGGAACTTTGTCATTTGACTCTATCAAGCTGCTATAATATACTGTTTGGGTTTGCTTTGGAATAGTAAAGTATGGCCTATAACTTAGATCTGTTCGTTTATATTTTTGAAATGTGCTTTGGTTAATATTGCTTATCCAATTTATTTTTCCATCCTTGTCAAGCCACATATAAAAGTCAGTAAGGTCACGTGATGAATTCTGTCTAGTATTAATGACAATGTCTGCCCTCTTGTATTCATTGTTATGTAAAGCTGGAGATTCAGCAAGGGTTTGAAGTAGAGCGCCAACGGTTTGGAGTTTGTTTGCTAAAATTAGTGAAATATCATGAGCTTCGATCCTGACATTAGACCTTATCTCCTGCGAGGCTATGTCTACTATCCTATTAGAGACAAAAGTAGTATATTCGTATGACAAAACCGCCAGAAGCGCTGCTATGCCAACAATAGCAACTAATATGTAGATGTTTGAACTAGGAGTACCCTGTTTAGACTTTACTCGCATTCTTTTATTCACCGATTAAACTGAATGAATAACTCATTTTTAGCAGGCATACGGTTCACCCCAAATCACTCAATATCACCTTTATACGCTGTAGCAGCTCTTCATTGTCTATGGGGATTCGTATTATATGGCTAGCAGGTAAGAGAGAGGCTATATTTTCCTGACGATTTTGGGATATCTCTGCAGCCGTAAGAAAACACATTTTCACAGTATGATCTAACGCCTTTATTTTTCTATAAAATGTAAACCCATCCATTTTTGGCATCTTGTTATCAATAATTACTAGACAATAGTATCTAGGCTTAAAATTCTCCAAAGCGACTACTGGGTCTTCGTAAGAATCGACCTCATATCCTCGGTCTTCTAATATTTGCCGTATACTCAGGTTTATATCAACCTCATCGTTGACTAGAAGAATCTTTGACATAGTCACTTAAAAACCCCGCGAATCAAACAACTTACTTCTTGTGCGCTCTTGAGTATACAAAATTCCATACCCTAAAGATGTCATTATTTATCGGATGCTTTGAATACTAGAGAAGGTTCAGCCTGATCTTCTGGTAGAGTTGCGGAGACAGCTTTTTGCAGATACGCGGAATATTCAAGCATATAGACTGTAATGGTACATAGACTTTATTTACTTTGGTTATAAGTGCATATGATAAATCATAACCCAAAGTGTAGTTTAGCATCCGATGTTTACAACCCAATCCATACAATCAATTTTATTTTTCTTTCTGGTTTGTGTTCCAGGTGTCCCACACTGTGGCACATACATGTTTGCTAAGGCTTATAATTCAACATTAATCTTTAACAATATCTACTGAATGCAATCTCATCATAGCTTTATTATCAAATGTGAAGCTAGAAAAAGAGCAATAGGCTATTCAAATTACAGCGCCGCAAAGTACATCTAAACTTTGTAGTCGATTTGTCTAACTGTATACGATTGTGAGTTCAGAATTTATTTATTTATACTCCAAGGTTGCGGCTAAGAAATGAAAGCGAAATGCAAAAGCTGTCGCCACTAAATTTATTTCAGTTTATTCATTATTCTGGTTATCTCGTTAATTAAATCGTCATTTTCGATGGGTTTTCGAAGAAATAGATCCTTATCTAATTTAGGAAATCCTTCATTTTCTCTAATCTTCTCACGATACATCTCACTAGCTGTTAAAAAACACACCTTGATTTTATTGTCTATTTTTCTCATTTCCTGGTACAATTGGATGCCATCCATTTTTGGCATTTTGATATCTAGTAGAAGTATCTCATATAAGCCAGCTTTAAAATTCTCTAATGCTAAAATCGGGTTATCATATGAGTTCTGCATGAAAACCGTACTCCTCTAAAACATTCTTTAGGACTAGACAAACATCTGGTTCATCATCTACTATCAAGACTTTTTTCATCTTGCCGTTAGCCTTTGTTCTCTATTTTTGGCTCTTTCAATATGTAGCAATAGACTCAGAATATTATTTAATGATATACCTGATAATTATAACGAGTCTGTCTTGTATGCGTTTGCAACGGTTTGCAAGCGTCTGCAATTAAATTAGTTGCGATTTTGTTTTATATTAATATAATGAGGATTCTGAAATCTTTATGCTAAATAAAGGGAAATGAACCTAAGAATTTGTCTTCTTCTCCGATGTTCTCCTGCAATATAAAAAAGGAAGCCTATAGCAATTCAGATCGCACAAACACTGCAACAAACACAGATAACATACACTAAATTGAAGAGCCCGACCTAACTCTTTTAGATAAAAGGACAACTCTGGCCGAATTCTGTCGTACTTATCTTCTGCTATCATTTGATGTCAGCAAGCTATTTGATTACCTACGGTATGGCTAATTAATCGTCTCTTTTCTTCTGTTCTCGCTGCTTTCTTATTATTGCAGTCATTGATGTTCTAATTCCTAAGCTTACCACAGATAGTGCCATAGCAACAGATGCTAGTGACATTAGTGCAGATATGATAAATATCAGATT
>JAICVW010000333.1 GCA_025935105.1 Nitrososphaeraceae archaeon | reverse complement strand
CGAGGCACAAAAAGAGATGGTGAGGAACGTCAGAGAGATGGATAAGAAAACAAAAGGACTTTGATTTAATTTAATCTGAATGAGTGAGTGAACATCAATGGTCCAACTATTTAGATTCTAATAATTTGTTTATTGCTTGAACCAAATCCTCTGTTCCAATTGGTTTTCTTAAAAAGAATTCTTGCTTAAAGAGATCGAATCCGCGTTCTTTTCTAAACTGCTCGTAATAAAATTCACTTGCGGTTAAAAACATTATTTTTACCCTGCTATCTGTCTCCCTTATTTTTTGGTAAAAGTGAAATCCATCAATTCCTGGCATCTTAATATCTAATAGGATTAAATCATAAAATCCATCCCTAAAATTCTTGTACGCCAATTCAGGATCAGTATAGGAATCTGGTTTGAATCCATTATCTTCTAGAACAACACGCAATATGATGGCGATGTCCGAATCGTCGTCTATTATCAAGATTCTTTTTTGTTGCTGTCCTGGCCCTGAATTCCGAGAATTCATTTCGGGAACAAAAATTTATCTTTTATTGGAGACATTAATTCTAGTTAGATTTAGATTGAATAAATTATAAGCATTGATAATTTATCATCTGTTGATTTTATAATATCTCACAAGTATGAATATGACCTAAATATGTGTCTCTTTGTTTTGAATTGTGGGACATTGTGGCACAAGTTTGTATGCCAAGCAATACATTTATACAAGAAAACGATTTAAAATATATGGTCACTGAACTGCAGTTCACTGGTATCTTTGTTGTTGTTTTGCTATTCTCAGTGCATGGAGTTCAGGGATTGTGAAAAAAGATAGAACTTCCTCTTCTGGTGTTGTTAGCAGGGAAGAACAAAAAAAATACTGGAAGAGAATACTGATTGTTGACGATGATCCTGATATCGCTACTACATTCAAAGTAGGTATAGAAAATGCTAGCAAAAGTATTGCAGTTCACACACATAATGATCCCAGAAAAGCACTTTTAGATTTTGAACCAAACTTTTATGATCTCTTGATAATTGACATTAATATGCCTTACATGGATGGATTCCAGCTATCTGAAAGAATTTTAGAAGTCGATATCAATGTTAAAATCTGTTTCATGTCCTCAGGAGAAGTAAGTGATGGATTAAGAGAAATTCATCCGTCTTTAAGTCTTGGATGTTTTATTAGAAAGCCAATTACAATAGATTATTTGATCGACAGAATAATGAAAGAATTGGATTAATGTGACATACGGTTTCCTCCACAGTTGGCCACTCCGATTATCTTACCTGTTATCAGCAATTAGAGTATCAATGTTAATCGTCGATTACATTCATTAAATTCATGAATGTGAGAGCAAAAGAATATTTGGCTTAACCTCGCTTGGCATAAGTGTGGATATAATTATGGTTTAATCAATATTTTATAAGTGGCATCTGTCGAATAATCGAAATTACTATGTAATGGATTAATTATACTAACATTGTAGTGCACAATGTGTGGACCTGGTTGAAGTGGGTGTAGAAACAAAACCGTGGCGTCAGCGTACGATCTGTAAACCCCGGGTGGCTTTTCATGGTAAATGTTATCAGCTGGTACGGTTAGATTGAAGAATTCTGTATGAGTTCTGTATGAATCTAAATTTTTTATTGGTATCCCATCAACACTTGCTGAAATTGCTGCAAAGTCGTTACCTTCAGAAGCGCAACTAATCAAATCGTTATCGCTGTGTTGATGTGTGTCGCTAAGATCACATTGACCATCTAGCACTGGGATGCCGGCTGGTACGGTGCATTGTCTTACTTGGACGCCGCTTAGTGATTCAGAAAAGAACCAGACAGGCCCTTTTTGACCTATAGCACAATTTGCAGGATTGGCGTAGTTATACAATGTATTCTCCGCAGTAGGTACCGAAAATTTCCACTGCCATGAAGCTTCAAGCCACTTCTGATAAGAGATGCCGTATGGAGACTCATGAGTAGAATAAACACTAGGATTCAAGGTATCCCCTTTTGATATATTGGCCAAAGATAGAATGAACAGAATTATGATTGTTCCAAGTATTGTACCTATATTCTTATAACTCCGAAAGCAATCAAGTTCTCTATAACCCAATTTCTACTCCTGAATTAATATAATCAGCTCCAATTTCTACTCCTGAATTAATATAATCAGCTCTATAAAAAGACTAAGCTTGAACTCATTAGTAATAGAAAGATGATCTGCAGTAACATGGATATTATGAAGC
This sequence comes from Nitrososphaeraceae archaeon, assembly GCA_025935105.1. GTDB lineage: Archaea > Thermoproteota > Nitrososphaeria > Nitrososphaerales > Nitrososphaeraceae > Nitrosopolaris. The sequence goes on along the minus strand of JAICVW010000333.1, from coordinate 2,066 downwards.
TTAATCTGATACCCCATTCCATTTATTAATCCACAGTCGAATTCTTATGAATAATCATAATTATCTATGCTCTCAAAATACCCTTTTGCTAGTTTCATTTGAGTCATAACAATATCAAGATGATCAATAGGATCATAAAATGATTTTAATATGTTAGGCTTTATTTGTTACTGTTTGTTCTTTTAATGTCTAGCTTCTTTGAGTTGAGGAATGCTTATTGTCATATTAGTACAGGTCACTATTTGAGTAAAAAATTGCGGTTCCTGCTTGCAATCCAATATGGATGGCTATGCATGCAGGTTGAAATGAAAGTCCCTCTTGCGAATTGCGCATAAGCTTCTGTTCTTATTGTTGTGCATATATAAGAATCGAGAGACTAGTTACAACAGTTGCAACATTAGCCTAAAGGCTGATTGTGTCCTTAATTCTTAAATGAAACCGTATACATACATTCATAATGGCTAGTCTGGTAAAGCAGGCTTCACTTGTTCCTATATTATTGGTTAATTTTGTAGGTACTCTTGGTTTTAGTATCGTTTTACCGTTCCTGGTTTTTGTAGTTATGAAGTTTGGAGGTAATGCTATAGTTTATGGTCTACTCGCCGCTACTTATCCTGCTTTCCAGCTTATAGGATCGCCGATTTTAGGAAAATGGTCTGACACATATGGAAGAAAGAAAATTCTTCTGTTAAGCAATGTGGGAACATCAATTGGGTGGTTGCTATTTCTCTTCGCTTTATTTTTACCCTCGAATTCTTTAAACATACATATCGGCTTTCTTGGGAACTTTGTCCTTATTGTTCCAGTGCTAGTTTTATTTCTTGCCAGGGCTATCGATGGCATTACTGGTGGAAATATCTCTATCGCCAATGCTTACCTTGCCGATCTTTCATCAGATTCAACTAGGAGTAAAAACTTTGGAAAAATGGCAATATCTTCTAACTTAGGGTTCATTATAGGTCCGGCACTAGCTGGAATTTTGGGCGGTACTATTTATGGAGCGATATTGCCGGTTTTAGCAGCATTAGTCTTATCTTTGGTCACAATAGTTGTAATAGTCTTACTGTTAAGGGAGTCCAAACCTTCGTCAGAAGAAATATTAATTCCGGAACAAGGAACCATCAGAAAAGCTTTTTCACAGGAATGCAGAGAATGCTATTTAGATACGAATGTTAAAAAACCCAAGTTCAAGGATGTTTTAAAGCTAAAACATATTTCTTTTTTACTTGTATTATATTTTTTGATATTTCTTGGGTTTAACATCTACTACGCCACTTTTCCCACACATGCAGCTAAAGATCTAAAGTGGTCAGTTAGACAGCTTGGAATATTTTATGCGGCATTAAGTGGAATAATGGTATTTATCCAAGGTCCCGTATTGCGTAAAGCATTAAAAAGGTTCCCCGAGGAAAAATTAGTAATAATTGGTAGCATTATTTTAGGTACAAACTTTATTTTATTTGTATCAAATAATATATTATTTATTAGCATGGCTATCATATTATTTGCCATTGGTAATGGTCTCATGTGGCCATCTTTCATGTCTATTTTGTCAAGATACGCCGGATCAAAGTTTCAAGGTTCCGTACAAGGCATTGCAGGCAGTGCCGGTGGTTTAGCAAGTATCCTAGGGCTAATTTTTGGTGGTTTTTTGTATAATTCAGTTGGTGCAGTAACTTTTCTCATTAGCGCCGGAGTAATATTCTCTATTTTTCTGATGTCTTTTCGAATGTTGAAATGGGGATAGAGTTGATAATTTTGTGTTATGCCAATATCTTTTTACCTTTGTTGAATTGAATAAGTGGTGCCGCCAAGTTGTTTCTCTTTTGAAAACAATAATAGTCTAATCTTGCAAGATTTAGATTATATACCGTTCTATACTTTTTACGTTAGATATATCATACCAACCAGACTTATCGATCCCTCTATTTCTGGATCTCCGATGTAATGAACTCATCTGGAAAGTAATTTGACATACTACTTGAGACTTTCTCACCAGTTTACCTATAGCTTTGATTGTGTTTTATTACGATAGTGAGGTTCGAAGAGCTAACAGATAATCAATG
>JAICVW010000604.1 GCA_025935105.1 Nitrososphaeraceae archaeon | reverse complement strand
AATGACAATGTAAGAGGATAATGATAAGTGCTTTTGAAAAATGATGTCTTCATATGTTTATTTGAAGTGAAAGGAGGAAGCTAGCTAGATATGAAATTGTTTGGGCGTTGGAGAAAAAATGGTGACAATGACATTGACATATCGGTTTCAGAACTGCAGGCCAAAAGCGGAAGGAGGCATTCCAAGCCAACAACAGGACAACAAAAGTCTAGTCTATTTGATAATATTGTTGGCTATGAAGACGCAAAAGAACTATATGAGATTAAATGCAGAAAGACCGGTACATCTGCTTCTGGTCGGACCGCCAGCATCAGCCAAATCGTTGTTTATGAGCTCGCTTACTAAACTAGAAAGGTCATATTATGCCGTTGGAAGCAGCTCTACAAAATCAGGTATACTGCGATTACTTATTTGAATATAGGCCTAGATATTTCATCATAGACGAGCTAGAGAAGATGAATAAAAAAGATCAGACAAGTCTGTTGAACCTGATGGAATCAGGCATCCTATCTGAACTAAAGCATAATCAAAAAAGAATGACACAACTAAAGACTTGGGTTTTTGCCTCATGTAACAGTGCCGACAAATTATTACCTCCACTTTTAACCAGGTTCAAGGATATACATTTGAAGCCGTATACAGAGCAAGAATTTGTCAATATTGCTGTAGAGATTCTAGATAGGGAGGAAGGAATAGATAGAGATGTTGCAACCATGATTGCTGATGCTGTATTTAATAGGCTTAAGAGTGCCAATATCAGAGAATGTATCAGGATAGCTAGGTTAGTGGGATCTGATAGTAATCTTGCTCAAGTGGATAGAATTATTGAAATATTCGCTAAATACGATCCTGTTACGCATGACAGTTAAGCTTAGATTATAGGAAACCATCATTTCTAAGTCTCTTTATACATTTAGCTAGCAGATAGCCGTGCCTAGTCCTTGAGCGGTGTTGTTGATTTGTTCCGGTAAAGTGTCCTTCTCTGACGGCAACTTGATAAGCAATATAACGGCAAGTTCTGTTCGCAGTCTGGCATAATAGTTATGCAAATGGCCTTTTTAAGGATAAACATTTCATGATAAGATACATCAAGCAATTGGAAATTTTGCTAGGCTGTTCTGGGTGGAACAATCCTGATACACCAGACAATGTGGATGGACTAGAGCATTCTATCCAGACAAGGATACCAAAAGACTTCGTTATTATCTTAAATAAATTCTTATGTTGATGTAACTCATATTTCATGAGAAATTGGAATTTTTTGTAAGTTCCACGGTATATGATCTTGCTGAAGAAAGAGATTCCGTAACAGAAGTGCTTACTACATTAAAGCAAATCGTCTCACGGAGCGAATACTTCGTTGCCACTCCTGAAACCCCTCGAGAGTTATGTTTAAGAAAAGCAAGGACTTGTGATATATTCATCGGAATTTACAAAGATTCCTATGGTCAAATTCCCCAAGAAGACAACCCAGAAAATAAGTCTGTTATTGAAATGGAGTTCGACGCGACGAAAAATAATAGAATATTGATCTTCATACATGCAGACGAGTCAAGTCAAAAAGAAGAGCTAAAAAAATTTCTAAAAAAAGTTACAAATTTTACATACGGCAAATTTAGAAAAACATTTCAGAACAGATATGAGCTCAAGTATGAGTTACTTATAGGTTTGATTTTTGAGATTTTTCACTTGGACCGAAATCTGCCCAGAAACGAAAGTGAAAATTTGATGTCACTTGTAGAAGAGGAATTTCGCTATCAAGAATATCTTTTGGATAGACTCCGCTACGTCGACTTTAAGGGTATACCAAGAGTGCGCAGATTCGTTACTCTTGAACAGCATAAATTGTTCGTTGAACCAGGATTAATTCCGATATCTACCACAGGGCAAAGAATGGAAACCGAAGATTTACCAAATGAGGATATTTATAACATGTCTAGCAAAGTAAATACTCTAAGAGATAATTTAGCTTATCCAGTCATTCACGCTATAAAGAAAGAATATTCCATAGACTCTCTGCACCTGTCAGAAGAAAAAAAGAAAGACCTGTTACTAGAAGACATACTTAAGTCACGGACGAAAATTGTTATTTTAGGACTACCTGCAATAGGCAAAACAACTTTACTTGTCAATTATATATTGAAATCACTGGAAGAAAGTGATCTCGGTCTCTTTCCGATCTTTGTTAAACTTACTGATTACGTAAACTTTCAAACAACAAATGAATCTATACTTGAATATCTCGACAATCATTTTGCGCACATGGGTATCTCGGCTACCTTTGCAAATAATCACCTCACAACTGGCTCTTGTCTGGTGATATTCGATGGTTTGGATGAAGTTATCGATCTCAGCCATAGAATTTCAATAGCGAGAAAAATAGATGACTTTGCTGCAATCTATGGTAAAAATAATACCATTGTGGTAACGAGTCGGATCGAAGCGTACAAAGAAGCACAATTAAGCACAGGTTTCGAATGTTTTCAGCTTAGAGGCTTTGACAAATCTAGAATTGGATCTTATATAGACCTATGGGAGAAGTT
>JAICVW010000063.1 GCA_025935105.1 Nitrososphaeraceae archaeon | reverse complement strand
GGCAGCAACACCAGCAAACACAACAGCGGCAGCATCGCCACTACCACCGCCTCCACAAGCCCAAACAAACACTACAAAGCTATCAAGCAACACAGGAACACCAGCAAACACAACCAGAAATCCATCAATAAATCACAAAATAAATCATGCGCCGACTATTCCAGGTCTAATTCCATAAAGGCCTTCGAGCGAGGGAGGTTTTAATGTCTTGCATACATACACCCAGCAAAGTGCCTCCGTAAGGCAGTAGATAACGCTTATCGACATGATGAAAATTTGGAAGCCACATTTACAAAGCGATAGTGGTTAAAATACCATCAAATCAATAGAATTATTATTTACAGTTGTATTAAATTGCTACTCCAATCAGTTTTGATATCTGTACATCGTAATTCAGTAGCCGACCTATGTATTAACTATGACTATTATACAAATATAAAAAGCCATCTGAAATAAATCAGGTCGTAAATGGTAGAAGCGTTTTAGAAAAGGATCCTCTCGTGATGTGGATTCTCTCAGCTATTATAAAGGTTGATCCTATGACTCATCTTACAATAAGATCAGACAGATACTTCATGGCTAAAAATAATTGACAAGAATAGTACTGAGCCTAATTTCTTTTCTGTTTCTGGCGCTGAAAGTTGATGTATTAAAATAACTTCCTTGGATCCTTCTTCTAAAAATGTCATTAGACAAAATGTCAATGGCTTCATTCTACGGCCATAAATTGAGGTTAATAGAGCTTACAGAAGTGCAAATATTTCAAATTCCGAGGTTGCATTCTTAGAATATGCTTCGAAAGTGGGTGAAACAAAACGGCCGTTTATGTTACCATCGCGGCAACGGAAGTTCTAAACAATACTTTCCACGATATAGGGATGGTATCCTTTATCAGGGACCTAAATTCTCATTTTAGTATTAAAGAAGTAGAGGGCTATCAACTGCAGTTGTATGTATGTTATTGTCAGTCTTGTTAATTAAATATTTGACATAGCATAGCAACAAGTGTGATATGCCTTAACAAACCAATCGCCTTGTCAGGCATGTGGAGTGGCATTCATCGAACAAAATCCAACGACTTCGACCATCGCTCCAACATTAGGTAGCTAATGCCAGCAAATATCAATAGATTACTTGGAGGAGTCTTGTAGTTGACCCTGCTTCATTACTATGAATATCTTCCTATAAATATTTGGCACGTATGTACTTGGCCTAATACGATATAAGTTCAAAGATGATTGGACAAGTCAATTTGTATACAGCACGGTCTACTGGCTTCACTGGACTATCTTTTTATTTGGCTATTAATTTTAATATACGAGTCACTTTACCAAGACTTCTCCTGACATAAATGGATGAAGTGTGCAATAGTACCTAACTGTTCCTGCCTGGCTAAAGATGTGTTGGAATATCTGGCCTGGCCCAATTATGCCAGAATTAAATTTGCTTGCAGAGGGGGAGCCTCCAGGAATCCCTTCAGTCACCGTATGAGGGACGGAATCATTATTTATCCAACTCACTTTAGTGCCTGTAGTAACAGCAAGAGAGGATGGTTTGAACGGTTCTGGTGTACCAGAATCTGATGCATACCGAACGATCGAAACAGTTGAAGTATGATAGGTACTATTCGCACTTTGTGTGTTAGTTACATTAATTCCTGGTATTAAACCAATTATAGATAATTGATGGTAATGTATCCCAGAGCCCAAACTTATATTAATAACTGCATTGGCAGAGGAAGATGAGTTGCTGTTGAGTCTGAAATCGACTGTTTTGGTAGATGGTTGTTCATCTTTATTGATAGAAGTCCCTGAGACAGAAGATATATCAGGAATAATTGCACTTGGCATACTTACTTGAATGAATCCTGGGGATGAACTGAATTTACTGTTGTTATCGAAGGTTTGGATATTTGCAACCCGTCCGCCTTGTATATTGGATATTTGAATATCTTTAATACCAACATTTGACGAAGACTTGATCTCTACTGGAAACAGATCTTGTTTCCCACTCTTAACATCCACAGACGTTAGCTTGTATATATTATAATTACCATAATAGATGTCTCCTGACGGCGTTTGAGCTATAAATACAACTGGTTCGAATGGGTAATGCTTAAGTGCGGTATGTTCTTGTAAAACTACTCTTTTGTCATGTAAGTCTAAAGTAAGAGCATAGATATCTCCGTTAAATGTTCCAAATAGGAATTTGTTTTTGAATTGAGGTATTTTATCTCCTGTATAATAAATTGCTTGTGTAGGAGTAATTGATTCCCAATAGCTTATCAGTGGCTTAATGGCTGAATTATTCGTAAGCCACCATGAGTTTGGGGATGGGGAGTTTGGATGTAGTAGATTTGGAAAACCATAGTTACCTCCCTTTTGGATCAAGTTTATTTTATCATAATGGTAATCCCCCGCCTCAGCTATGATTCCGTCTCCATCTTGTTTATCAAATGCTAATCCAAAGATATTTCTATGTCCAATAGTGTAAACTGGCGAGTTTGGAAATGGATTGTCTTGTGGAATGGTACCATCTCTATTGATTCGTAGGACTTTACCTATCACAATCCCGGGGTCTTGGGCGAATTCATGTTGGGCGGCATCACCAACTCCAACATATAATTTATCATCTGGACCGAATGCTAGTGCTCCTCCTGAATGATACCCTATAGAAGCTGGTATTCTGTCAATAAGAACTACCATATTTGTACTTTGGTTGTTATTATCCGTAAACCTTACAAGTCTGTTAAAAACGTGTGGCTGCCCTGTTTTATTATCCATAGCTGTATAGTACAGATATACGAAGTGGTTCTCTTCGAATTTTGGATCAATCGTTAAACCTAAGAACCCTTGTTCCCAATTAACATAATAATCTGTAAGTACTACAAATGGTTTTGGTAGAACTTTATCATCCTTCATAATCATTATTCTTCCACTATCTTTCTCGGTGAAGAAAAGCCTTCCGTCAGGTGCTGATGCCATACTTGCTATCATACTATTTATCACTCCTTGATTCCCATTTCCTGAAATATCATTTAAGTTTCCATCAAAGGTCCAATACCCAACCAAGCCTTTAGTTACAATGCTAGGCAAATCATTCGTAAAAATTTCTTTTATCTCAGTTTCACTTATTGGCCTATTGTAAACGCGAAGATCCTTTATAGTTCCAGACCACCAATTACATGTTAAACAGAAAGCTGATGATCCTATTCTCAACGGTATATTTGGATCAGAAATGTATTTGCCTTTGAATGCAGTACTACCTAGAAGTCTTCCGTTTTCGAATATTTTTATGGAAGAACCATCAAACGTCGCAACGACTTGAGTATATGTACGATTTGAGATAGGGGCGCTGTGCGACATGAATTCCTGTCCTTCCTTATTAAAAACCGAAAACGTTACAGACTGCGTGGATTTTGAATGACCATCTAACGACCATCCTGCAGTTCCATTGCTGTTGGCATGTGAAACAATAACTCCATACTGCTGAGGATTCTTGGCCTGTTTTATCCAAAGCGAAATAGAAAAGTTGCGCTGATCAGGTCTAAATGAAATCGGAAGTTCTAATGCCTCCATTCTTTTGGCATCTAATTGCAATCCCGTTTGGCCGTTCCCAGAATCATATACAGGCTGTCCTCTATTAGTGTATATAAGAGAAGAGTGACTTGGAACTATGTAGCCGGCTAAATTATTCGTAACAGGATCACAATGTATCAAATTTAGATCGCCATAATTGGTACATCCGTAGAATACAGTCCTATTTCCACTTTCACTGATTTTATTTCCACTTTTACTGGCATTCGAATATGTGTATACTGATAATATTACAAAGGCAAGAAAAAAAATAGAGGCAACTACAGGAATGACTATCTTCTTCTTACTCAAAGGAACTCCCCCGATAGCCATTTAGCAAGTTTCATACTTTCATGCGGAATAACTAATTATAGGCTATAAATTTTTTTGGTATAAAGTTTAATAAACCCCTACTATGGGAAAAATGGGGTTTGAATGTCAAATAGGTGCATTCTTGCCCGGATTAAGGCTGGCTCTTTACCTAACTATATTCATATAGCTTAGGACGTTAGACCCTGCGTAATTAAAAAGCTTCAAGCTGTATTCTCCTATGTTCTGGACATATTTGACACTGTGTTGATATCTTGCGCTCGACTTTCTAGAAGGCCATTGTTAATCAAATCGTTTACAGGATTAGAGAAAGCAGGGTTTGATACCATTTTCAAAGAAATAGAGTCAGAATATTATGAACATGAAAGAAAACGTCTTTCCAATAGGAAAAGAAGAAGAGATGTAGGCCCTGGTAGGTAGGCCATTCAATCTGAAACTCAGAGAAAGAAAGATTCTTGATGCTTCTAGTCTTATGATAGAAATCATTAAAGCAATCAATCCAAGCGTGTCATATATTACCATACTTCGCTTGGTACCAGATTTAGCTCTGTCTGGTGATGGGATTTACACCTGTACATTTTTCCCCAAGAGGGGCCTTTGTAATGGTACCGTCTATAGCATGCCATTTCCAATCAATTCCTATCTCTTTTATCATATGCAGATAAACAATCAATCCACATTCTTCTAAATACGCCAGCCAGCTTTCCTCCATTCTTGAAATCTATCATGTACTGTACTTGAAGCTCCCTACTTCTAGGGAGAGCACTCCATTGACCCAAGTTTAACGCATAAATGATGGTAGAAGAATATTGAGTAGTTCCTTCTAAAAAACTCTTGGGACTTGTAAACCGATTAGATGCAGTAATAGCATGTAATTCAGTTCTACTAATCAAAAGTCCAATTTTCTCAATTAAATATTTTGACTTTGGCTTTGGCAGAATAACTTTTATTTCCCATATCTGGAGACTTTTTAAAATTATGCACCAAGAAGTCTTATACATAGGATCATAGGTAGCTCAGTTACAAATGCAGTCAGAAAAGCGGTGGGTCGCTCTACTTTTAACTATGGTATCACTTTGGCTAATTTCTCTGATTTCTACTTTATATCAATGGATCGATGGTATCACCCCAATAATGGGGAATGACATAAGTCTAGTGTTCTTGACTTTACCCTTGCTCTATGTAATTTTGTTCTATAGCTTCGTAACATTATTTGTATTTTCTCTGTATCTCCTAACTTTTAATAAAGTAAGAAGTACTCAAATGGAAAATTTTGAAAAATCTAAGGAAGGCTTGATCGATTCTATTATCAGAGTAAGATCGCCAATTCAGGCTGACTCTAACTCCTTATGCAGTATAATTATCCCGTCGAGGAACGAGGAAAGCGTAATAAGAAAGGCTGTCAGCAATTGCCTACTACAAACACATTCCAACATAGAGGTAATTGTTATTTGTCATAACTGCACTGATAACACGTTTTATGAGGCACAGGTGAACGATACACGAGTTAAGGTAGTCGACCTCAGGACTACCGAAGCAGGTAAGGGTGTGGCACTCAATGAGGGAGTCAAACGAGCAAATGGAAAGTATATATTAATATTAGATAGTGATGGAATGCTATCAAAAGATTTCATAGAAAAGGCACTTCCTTTATTTACCAATAATTATGCCGCCGTTCAGGGAATCTACGTCCCTAGTAACAGAAATCACAGCTTGATTACTAGATTGGTTGCTCTCGAGGGAGATTTGTGGTCAACGCCGTATATGACTGTCAGGGACCTACTTGGTAAAGGGGTCTTTTTGGGAGGAACTGGTTATATTATCAGAAAGGACATATTGAATGACGTTGGGAACTTTATAAACCATTTGGTAGATGATTTTGAATTAAGTTGTAGACTGCTTAAGAAAAACCATAGAATAGCTTTCGCGCCATTATCTATAAATTATGACGAGAAGCCTCCAACATTTAACATCATGCTTACACAACGGGCAAGGTGGGGGAGAGGTTTCTTAAGTCTGCTCAAGTCACTGGTGTTATCTACTAGAGATATTTTAGGGAACATTTACTGGTTAAGTCCGCTTGCGACAATTTGTGGCTTATTGATGCTTATACCAGCCTTACTAAAAGCATTGTTTGTAAAGTCATGGAGTAGTACAAAAACTACTCACGGCTTTATAAGCGAAAAAGAGATTCAGGGCAGGTTGTTTGACACAGGGCTTGTTTTTACTCGTAACAATTCGGAAGATGATGGATTCACAGAAACTACTCATGCACCCTGGGGCTAGAATATGAAGTTCACTAACTATAGTAAGGAGAAATTCCGTTGAATAAAAAGGTAGTTATTTCTGTAGATTCTGCAGCTGTGGTATCACTTGCCATCCTAATGTTATCCGTATATACTTACTCAATTTCCACAGCATCAGGTACTGGTAATGCAATGGCAACAGGGATAGGGAATAGCAGTCATCAGCTCTCCATTAATATTACAAACCCTCCAACTCAAAATCAGACAATATTAACAAATTTTATTACAATTAATGGTACGACCTCAGCTTCTGGCGGTTCAGGAATTAAAGAAGTAGAAGTGCTCGTTAACAAGATTCCATCCAACAACAATGTTACATCTGCATATAAATTAGCTATCCCAATAGCACAAGGGAATTGGTCTAAATGGTCCTTTCCTATTGTTCTGCAACAAACAGGATTGTACTTGGTAAAAGCAAGGGTTACAGATATTGCGGGTAATCAGAATACTTCAAACGTGATAATACATTTTCCAGACTATATATACAAGAAAAGGGTCGCACTAGTTGAAAATACATTTACTTATGCAGCTTACAGAAGTGGTGGATTCTATAATTTTTATCAGAAATATAGTAACAAAGATATAAACAATAAAACCATAACAACTGATCTCAATTTACTAAAGAATAGACCAATACCTCATGGCCCATTTCCATATTACGCACACCCTACCTATCTAGATATTCCTTACTATGATTACTTCCAGATGGTACAAAACCATGTGAAAAATAAAGACCCGTTTGTAACACATCTTACAGATGTAGATGTTCATGAAGGTAAAATATTTCAACATGATGGAAGAAATGCATATGATGTTTTGTTTCTATTTCATAATGAATATGAGACTCAAGCAGAGTATAATAATCTTAGACAATTTGTTAGCAATGGTGGTACTATAGTATTTACTGATGGAAATGTACTTTTCGCAGAGGTTAGTTACGATAAAGCAAATGATAGCATAACATTAGTTAAAGGACATTATTGGAAGATTGATGGCAAAGGTGCAACACCAAGTGTCGGCGAAAGATGGTTTAATGAAAACAGAGAGTGGATGGGAAGTAATTTCTTTGATGTTTCTTCTTGGGAACCTGTTAAATTCAAAAATGATGCGTTCAATTATACACATGAAGAAGAGCAATATGTTACTAACCCACAAGCCAAAATAATGCTTAATTTTGGAGCTTATAACGTACCAGCTAAGTACCCGCGCCAGTTTCATAATGTCACAATTGCTGTATACAAGATGAATTATATAGCTGGAAGAGTGATCAATCTGAGTATATGGGGTCACACTGTAGATACGAACCAAGCTTTTCTCAAATATTTTGACAATATAATATTACCACTTGCATTAGGGCCACCTGTAAATAGTACTCAATATATCGATAAATTTTCAAATGCGGATGGTACTGTGCATATTACTGTATCAGCTACTAGTCCCTCGGGAGCAGTTGTTAATTATCTTCTTCCTTTTAGTGGTATAGGAAGCAAATTTATTCCTGTTTGTACCCCTCCCTCCGGTTCAACCTTTCCAATTGGGAAGACTATGGTAAAGTGTGTCGCAACAGATAAACTAGATAATAAGTCCGATACGGCAACCTTCATAGTAAATGTTACAGAAGAACCTTGTGTTAGCTACGATATTAATACTAACATAATAAACGTTATGTGTAAAACCAATCTTTCAAAGATAAACGAGTCAATAAATAATGGAACTATTCTTGAAAAACAAGCTCATGGAGTATGGATTCTGAATTCGATTATATATGTAAGACCTCGAGGTGAGCTAACAATAAATCGTACGGATACTTCGTGGTTAAAAATAACAAACCACACGTCTAATAGCAATGATGCGAATTATATTCTAATTTCCGGCAAAGCAAGAATTGATGGTGTTAAAATAACCTCATGGGATCCGAGTTCTAATAGTGTAATTAGGCAAAATCTTAGAGGGTCCATCTCAAGACCTTACATATTGATCAATAATAGCTCAGGAAGTACTAATATATCAAATTCTGAAATTGCATTTCTAGGTCTCGCTCTAGACCCTCTAAAATACGGTCTTTCATACAATTCTGGTCAAAGTGGTGGTAGTACCATCGCTAATAATACTTTCCATGATATGTCAGCAGGCCTTTTGTCAGATTCAGTTGGATCTTTTACGATAAAAAATAATAAATACTACAATAACAGTATCTACGGAATAGATGTTAACAAGTCTTCTAATGATAAAATATCCAATAATCTTTTGAAATCAAGCCACGTGTCTATCCTTATAGGAGACGACTCCATGAATAATCATGTATACAGTAACACAATTACAAACAGCACCTTTGGAATATACATTGCCGGTAGTAAACCGAGAAATAATTTAGTTGAGAATAACCAGCTGAGTGGAGTACATTATCCCATAATATCCGATGGCGTAAATAATATAGGAAAAAATAATAACGTGTCTAATAGGTAGAGCCATGTTCAAGAAAAATAGGTATGACTCTACGCATAGGATTCTCTTCAATGAGCCACCGTCAATGGCCAGTAATTGTTGTATTTTCATAAACAAGAATTATATGACCATCTTATACGATGATAAACGATGATTAGACTTGTTAGCGTAGCTATTTTAGCCGTTGTAGTTATCATATCCACATCCTGGATTATCTCAGCTAATGCTCAGTTAACCCTCTCCCCGGAAGTACCAAGAACTAACGTGACTCATCCACAAGTGAAAAACACTACTGTCACTTTTATAAGCCCTACTGCGAATTTTTCACTGCCAGTGGGGGTTACTCTAATTACAGGGAATGCATCGGCAGCTCCAGGGAAAGCAATAAAGGTAGTTGAACTTCATGTAGATAAACAACCTTATTTTGCCGCGACTCCAAAAACTGCAGGAAACTGGTCAAATTGGTCGATTAAACTTACTGTTAGAAATAATTCGCCTACAGGGCCGCATGTAATTCAGGCACGGGTGACAGATAGTTCAGGAACTCATAATTGGGACAGCTTGCCAGTAGTTTTTAATGGTGCAAACACTAATTCTTCGTCGTTAGCAACACCAGCAAACACAACAGCGGCAGCAACACCAGCAAACACAACAGCGGCAGCAACACCAGCAAACACAACAGCGGCAGCAACACCAGCAAACACAACAGCGGCAGCAACACCAG
>JAICVW010000337.1 GCA_025935105.1 Nitrososphaeraceae archaeon | reverse complement strand
GACGGTAGTAAAAGATTCCATTGATTATCTGTTAGCTCTTCGAACCTCACTATCGTAATAAAACACAATCAAAGCTATAGGTAAACTGGTGAGAAAGTCTCAAGTAGTATGTCAAATTACTTTCCAGATGAGTTCATTATGAGATATAGTATTTAACCACCATCATCGCTAACTCAGTTCCTGGATACAATATCATGTTAGAATCCTCACGGGTTTTCGACAGGTAATTAGTATGGCCATATATCACAGGATAATGTCGCAGTATTCTAGAAAAATATGACGACGGCGTAGTTAATTTTGCTGAACTCAAATTGAGCCTATAAAACACTCTACTAGAAGAGAACGAAATGGAAATTATCTAGCATTCTTTATATTGAATATGGTTTGAGTGAGTAAGAGCAGAACACGAAAGAGTGGCAGCTTCATTAATATCCAGATTGTCTCCTTCATCGTCCTCATTCCCAATTTTCACAAGATATCTATAACTTGGAACAAGAACATGATCTGTGTATCCTCCATCAACGTAAATACCAAGTGATCTAGGTTTGTCGCATAAATTCTCTTCACCTATTCTACATGCAGGACAAGTTCCCTCTCCAACCCATGGATAAACTAGAACCTTATCACCCTTTGCAAACAAACTTTGAGATTCTTCACTTATAGCTTCTATACTACCGGCAACCTCGTGGCCCGGTGTTACTGGATATTTTACGCCTCTGTCTGTAGTTTTTAGAAACTGACCTCCCGGTCCTTCGTAACCTCCATCCCATAAATGAATATCACTATGACAAACACCTGAGGCAGGTACTTTGACAAGTACTTGAGAACCCTTTGGTTTGGGTGTTTCAAGGTCTTGTACCTGTAAAGATTCCTTTGGTTTGACTATTCTTGCTGCTTTCATGATTTATCTACCGCAGCATTGTATAAAATACTGTCAATAATCATAAGCCACACTAGTATCCCCCTTTTTTACAACTACAAAGTCTCTACTTACTGCATCAATATCTCCAATGTCTTCGTCATCGCTTGAATGAACTGATTCGTTAACGAGTCTTATCCAATGCATTTTATTGGCAAATTCAAGAGCTTTGGATAACTCCATACCACTTTCGATTTCGTCTTTTGGTACAGTCTCAATAGTTGGGTCAGGTTTGTTGTCTGATTGCATTCTAATTTGAGTATCTGTATTTTGGAATGTAACCTTGGAATTGTTGTTTCTACTATTGCTCGATTCAGCAGCTTGAGGAGGATTTGTACCTTCTTCTTGTCCCCGTTCATCCTCCGTTCTTCTCGCTTCAGCCTTATCCATTTTTTGATAATTATTGTACCTTATACTAGAAAGCAATTATACTGAAGCTGTGTGATTTGACTAATTATTGCCTCAATTTGACTAACATGACGCTTCTATGCAGGTGGCTTAGTAATCATTAGTTGTGTTCCAGTTTGGTCTTTTAGTGAAGTGAAAACGCCACGTATAGGTTGTCCCATAAAATCATTATCCGTGTATTTTGGATTAGGTGTGATAGAGATAGTATTGAACTGCATTCCTATCGAGACTGTGATAGGTACGCCAAACCATTTATCATTTCCATTTGATTTGATGTCCATCATTCCAATAAAAGCAATTCCCTTTGGATCAAGTATAATAGGTATTGCAGATACATGTTTAAAATTAGTAAATTCATGAGTATGACGATCTGATCCATCCGCACGCACCATTGTAAAACTGACATTAAAATCTGTTATTTTCTTGTTTGTATCGTCCATTGTCCAATTGCCAGCCAAAATGTATGGATGCTCTTGCAAAGGGATATGTTCTGTTGGCGCTATTTGACAAGTCTGGTTTAGACTTGAACTATAAATAAAATCATTAACTTGTTGAACTAGAAACTAGGCTAAGACTGAGTGACTGTCATTCTTCTAGTTAGCTCCAAAATGCATATCACTATCCTCCGTACCATAGGATGCAGGAATTTGGGGTTATGAGAATATGATACGGAGGCAATAAACTAAGTTGGATCACTTTGTTATTATTGGTTTGCATTTTATTGGTATCTCTCATAATTGCTACTAGTCACATTTGCATGACAGTGTAATACATTGCAATATAGACCAGTTATGTAACTGTCTACAAATTTAAAAATAGTATAAGGATACATAATTGACATGAAAACAAAATTAACAACAATACTTGGAGTGATAATAGCTACTGTTGCACTAGTCAGTGGTACTACAATTATCGCTCTTGGCAGCAACCAGGTATTCGCCTAACAGACTGGAAACATGACTACTACAGCAACTAGCAATAATAGTACGAGTTCATCTAACGCAGGCAACTCAACGATGAATTTGGTTAGCTTTGTTAGAGCACTAGGCACTATATCAAGTATTCAGAATAATGCAAGTGGCAAACCAACATGGATACTTACAGGTCCATGGCAGTTAATAATACCGCAACCAGCCAAAATGAGTCCTACTAATCCTCCCAAAGCAGCAATATTTAATGCGACATTTAGATAGATGGCACTGAACCGCATAGACATACTATATCTGATTTTAAACTGACCCACAGCACCATATCAAATACTCATTCTGTATTCAATGGAACTGCTACTGTCACTTTGAAAGATGGACCACATAAAGATGTGCCAATTAGTATAAGAATTATGAATCAGGGAGCCATGAGCTTGTGGATTGATCCAACTAAAACTAGTAACCACTTTGGAAATACGCCGATATATGGTACTGTATCCATCCTAGGAGTGTTTGCGGTGTCGTCATGAAAGGCTCAAACATGAGCTAATTCATATATGTACACAAAATAAAGGAGAAGAAAAGAGGGAGATAGACAGACAGAGTGCCAGGCAAGTAACTCTAAATGAGGTTCTACGTACACCAAATTTTTTAGTCCGGCTCTGATATAATTCTGTATAGTAGTAGTCCTTCCAGCTTTGCTTACTCCAACTAATCTTTTTTTATTGTTATATATTCATTGGTATTTCCTCTCCTAACCTAAACTCGAACAGTTCTTACTTTTAACATGTGATAAGCTTAGATACTGTGCTTTTAGTTAAAGTACCAAGCCAACCATAAATGAACTAATTCAATAAAGCTAATCGGGTGGTAACGTATGCACTGATATGTTTGTACGTATGGACCAGCTCTGATTTGAAATCATTGAGATTGACATTTAGGTTCTTGTACTTACTTATATGGTAATAAAATCTAGATATCAGCTTACTATATAATTCAATACTTTGCAACTGATTGCATGGCTATTTTATAATATGTTAACCAACATAAAGTATGGAATCATATATTAATTGGGATAAAGTGATTAAAAAAGAAGCAAGAGGAATAAACGACGATGATCTTGGCGAGATACAAAGCATCGGCCCAAATTATGTCATTACTATGAAAGGGATAGCACACAAAAAAACTTATTATATTCCAAAATATCTTGTTAAAGGTTACGATGGACATAACTTGTGGTTTAAAGTAACCAAAAAGGATCTTAGAAATACATTCACTAGGAATACACCACCTACACCGGAGGAATACAACAAATACAACAGTGGTGCAGTGTCTCAGACCACTAGTTCTGCTTCTGGTCAAGAAGCAATTAGCGTTCCTACAGATCTAGAAAACCGCATCCCTATGATTGAAAGAAAGATGACTGTAGCAGAAAGAGATAACGAACCTGCAGTTTTGAACTGGGATAACATTGTTAACAAAAGTGTAAGAACTAAAGATAATGAACCTATAGGAGATGTGGTCGCAGTAACCAGCGGTTCAATAGTTGTAACATCAATTGGTGCAAGAAATGAATATTACATACCTCAATCATATGTTCAAAGATATGATGGATCTGAAGTATTCCTCAAGCTACCATTAGCAGCAATGGACGACTACAAGATCTAAACGTCAGAAGATGGATGGATGATGAACAATATTATACTTTTATTTTTTCTAATGTGAAATAGAAATTATGGAGTGAGAATATTTGAAACAGCTACAGCAATTCCAATTGTTATTCCTTAGTGGGAGTATCAGATTCAGTATGTTATTGACGTATCTTTTTGGATTAATGTTAGGTCTAAGCCTGTTTATATCCGCATACATAGGAATTATCCTTTACCTTAGAAAAAAGCAGTCTAAAGCGCTAAAATCTCTGGGTCTAAGTGATTCTAATACTAACAATAACGGAGGACAGCATATTAACGGTAGCATTAGTCATGGCGGCATCAAACCAACGTATATCT
>JAICVW010000497.1 GCA_025935105.1 Nitrososphaeraceae archaeon | reverse complement strand
TTAGAAACAAGCTTGGAAGATACGATCATGCTTCTGATATAGTCTCAGGACTGGTAAATTTCAGAATAATGCGAACTTGTAGTAGGTTAATTTAACAGAATAGGTCTGCTCTGAACCAGTATAAAGAGATTTTATTTCATAATTACGCAAGACGTCTAATGTTTTGTATATCTTCCATGAAATGTTTAAGGAGCGCCATTAAACAAACTGGTAAGCGTGGCAGCAGATCAGCTGCCAATGCACATGTTACCTTGATCATCATACTTGCAATTCTTGCGCGGTCTCCCTCTCTATCAAGAGTTCTATTTTAGTAGTGGGTACTTTCATGGCCTATTAGAAATAACATTGGTTTGTTGAAACCTGTGGAGATTATATTCAAAAACTCTATTTGATGCAAGTCAGTACGATGGCGGTAAAAAATATTGCAGAAGATGTGAAGTCTATTATTATAATCAAAGTATGTTCTGTCCTTATCGTGGAATGGCACTAAGAAAATCACCAGTCAGTAAGGAAGGGAGAGAAAGGATGAGGAATGGCATCAAGTCATCGGCTGTGACTCACAATACAAATGTAGTAATTTGCAAAAAGTAAGTATAGGATAGTGAAAAGTGTGATTTCAGAGAGTTGAATCGACAGAAGGACAGACTGACTGAGCCAAGAAATAAATTTTACCATACAGAGGATGGATGAATGTAAAATGGACAGAAATAGAGAATGCAACAAAGACTACATTAACTAACGTAGAAGGAGAGGCCGTTCATGCGCTGAATAATACAGCGTCACAATTTGCAGCACATTCTACTTCAGTGGAAGGAGCAGGTCGACCAGTGGCAGCTGCGTTTAGATTCATGCCAAGACGTATGTTAGGATTAGAGAGAGGATGATTGATAAGTAAAGGCCGTGTAGGCAGTGAAAGCTTCAGACAGTGCTAGCCTTAACAATGTTAAGATTTGTATCTAGAACATGAATTCAATAATAGCAATATTGAGCGTGAATCTCAGGAAATCAAGTGCGCAATGCCTATTTTATAAGACTAATGAGGAGATTGATACCTTATGATGCTTTCATAGCCTACACTGCCTCACGATTTCATAGCGAAGAATAGTGAATGTCCCAGTAACACAATTAGAAGTCTCCTAATTTCTTGGTCATCCTAGAATAATGAACTGTAATCAGTCTAAGGCGCTTTAATTCTCCAAAAACACATCTAATCGTATTAACTAAGATGTTCAAATGATGGGTGATTTGTCATTCTGGTCTGCTTTGGATTCGACAATCACTGGTTAATACAATATAGCCCCTGAGTGGCCGCCAGATTGTATGATTTTGTGTTTGAACTCTTATCAGAATCAAATAACGATTATGCAAAGTGGACATGATTATGTTATACTTAGAAACTCTTAATCATTGGTAACCAGGGAAAGTATTTTCTTACTATTAAAGTAAATATAAGAGAATTTCTAAAAGCCTTAATAAAAGGTTGGATAGAACATTTCATGTATAAATTGTTACTTTCTAATAGTATGATAGCAATTACAATTGAAATCATAGCAGTTAAACCCTTCAGATATGATGTACTCGTAACATATGCACCTAACAACGAGGGATGCATCAAATATGTTAGTAATAGATAACCGCAAATTGGAATTGACATGTATCGCAGATACCTTAAGAGCGATTTCAGATGACAAATCGCTAGCGCTTTTTAATACGGTTGCTTTCACTTTGCCACGAGATACTAGCGTCATCACCAGCTTAGGTCTCACTAGAAAGCAGTATTATTCAAGTATGAATCAATTAATTGATGCAGGTTCGGTGACTAGAATTAGCGGTAAGTATTTTCTTACGTCCCTTGGTAAAGTGGTTTATGATTTCCATATATTGATTGGTCAAGCTGTCGAAAACTACTGGAAACTTAAAGCAATCGATTCCATTGATTCGACAATTCCAGATAATGATTTATCTGCCGAGAAACGAGGAAAGTTGATTGATACCCTGATAGAGAGTATGCACATTAAGTGCTGGCGGCCCATATTATTAAATGACAAAAATGATCTCAACTTTACATGAGCGAACAATACCACGAAGGAGGAACGTCAAGATATTCCAAAAGTGTTTGCATCCCTCTCTCAATAGTATTTCATGCTATATTACAAGCCATGAAGTCTACATATATTTCGACATGAGTGTTCGGTTGTTTCTGAAATTTAATAACTACAAGAGTTGCATGGTATCAACTAATATCCTTAAGAGATGAAATAGTATATAGTTTAGACATTTACCCATTGCCTCGGGTTGATTTCAAAATGTGATGCTTATGAGTGGAGCAACAAACTTAGAAAAACTTTTTCCCTCTTGTTTCATAGAAAAAGGTTGGAGAATGATATCACACTTCAATACTTTAAAAATGGTATATATAATTTTGGGGGAATTTAGTTTAGGTCAAATTGTGATGGGTAAGGGAGAAGGAGGCTTACTTGAGATGGGGGTAACTATCACGTGATCTTAGGATCAGCCTTCTCTCATGAACCGCACGAATACCTACGAGACACATTAGACCCCAAGTATAGCGAATGCAATTCCTGTGCTAATAGAACAGAGAATAAGTTCTTACCATTGGCGACTAGTGTATTTTAAAAATCAGGGGAACTCATTTGTAAAGGTGCACAGCTGTCCTACCGGCTCGGAAATATCCGGACATAGAGCGAGCCGTTACCATATGAAAAACGATAATCAAGCCTAAACCGACACATTGGTTATTAAAAACAATCAGGATCTACTAGATTAAGGCTGTGACGGTGGTTAACGCAATGCAGTTTAAGGAGATGAATGATATATCATTATCCCTGGAAGAAAGAAAAGTATTGGAACCTGCGCAAGAACGAATCTCTGCAAAATAGCTGGAAACGATGTCGAATTGAGCTTACATCACATTTGACCACAAACTTACCGTAAGAGTACTCTTTCTCAGTACTTCAAACCTTGGGATGGTGAAACAGACCCTCCATCACAATTTCTTTCAAAGGTTTTCTATCATTTGGATATTCTCTTTCCTGAAGTTGAGGTGGTAGTTGGTCTTTTGGTCCTCTCTTTCCTATTGCAATCATTGCCATCACATCAAAATTATCTGGAATCTCTAGATCTTTTCTTGCTTTCTCATAATCAAAACCTTGCATTCCATGAACCGCTAATCCTCTAGATGTTGCTTCTAATG
>JAICVW010000705.1 GCA_025935105.1 Nitrososphaeraceae archaeon | reverse complement strand
GGTGGCATTGTTATTAGATTTGTGAATAAATATTGAACTATTATCCACATCCTCATCTGTTATAACCTGAAGATTTGATGTTACACCTAGAAAGGCGTGCTTGATCTGTTGTGGAGGAAGTTTTATTACTCTACTTGTTAACAGATTAAGATGCTTGGTAACATTCGTATCATGCGGGAAATTTTCTTCTAGCTTATAGAAAATATAGAATTTGTTGTTATATGCAGCAATTGTGAATGTAGGTGCGACGTATGCTATTCTTTCAGTCGATATTGCTTGAGATGCTATTGATGACGCATTTCGTAAACTTAACCTGTTTGAAGGGTGTCTTCCGTTTAGAATTCTGTTGTAAGTTGAATTTAGAGCCTTTGTATTTGTTGAAAATATGTGATGTGTCTCATTTTCATTCAGTTGAGGGAATATAGTAATATTGCTTCTTTGAGTTCTAATTACTACTGAAGGATGATTTGTTCTGGTAATGGCAACATGCGGTTGTGGATCTGTCCGAACTGCTTGTACTGAAGATCGCAATGAAGGAGTGACCTGCAGGGCGTTTGATTCCTGAGCTATCTTTGATTCGTACGAATTCAGGAATGTAACATGTAGTATTTCATTCTCTGGTTGATATATCGAAGATTTGATTCCCTGCCCTATGACCCCACTATATGACTGAGATAAGAATAGAATAACAGCCCCAGCAATAAGAATAGACGCCATTATTGTTGTAACTGTTGAAATGAAAGAGAACCATTTATCATTCATAGTAATTTATCATCGCTACCACTAGTATAGCGTCTTTTCAGACATTGACTATGCTTACATTCACATAAAGTGTCAAAGCAAATATTAGCCTTACTGACAGATAATATTTAGAAATAACGGTCCATTTTGTATTTTAATAACAGAAACTGGTTATTTTTGTAACTTGCAAAAGTAGAAGAGATAGTCATTGATTCAGTAGTTTTGCTAGTTTATTTCTAAAACCAGATCAACCTAGTGCAGCGTTAGAGAGCCGGATCGTGAACTACACGAATGGAAAGGGGAGTATGAGCGGTGTTCCGTCATTATGGAAACATTTCCTAAAGTGGTGATCATTGCAAAAATTATGGTGATCGTTTCCCCATCGTCGGCCGATGCCAGTTGTATCTCAATGCTGGCAAAGATAACAACAAAGATAACAACCACCATCACAGCAATAATCAGCAATTTTGGTGTGACTATCTGAATCGTTCTCTTTAAATGCACGATTTTTTCACCAATCATGCTCATAAACATAGATATAAAATATAAGAGATATATTACCTTTTGCGGTATGCCCTTCGCCTATTTGCGGAGAACATATAGAATTTATGCATAAGATTCGCTATTCTGTAATAAATTGACCTGACGCTGTAACCGTTGATCTAATCGATAATTGTTCGCACATCCCTAGCAAAATGCACCATATCGTCTAAGTATTTCAACGCTACTTAATCTTCCGCGGGATTTATACCTAGATCAGAGTTATAGCCATCAGAGTTATAGCTATAGGGAGTAAGGATTCTCCCACCTTCAAAATCAGCATGAGAGATCAGAGTTATAGCCATGTGATATTAGAGAATCCATAATGTTTTTCCAGGCCCTTTTTACTCCACTTCTTGCCGTCATCAAACTGAATAGATGAAGAGATTGCCAAAGGCAAATTACCGTTATATACTTAATAAGACTATCCCCAATATATTTGTCAATCAAATCATTAATTGCAAATTGTATTACATTGTCTGTGATTGATTTGTAATCAGCAAGTACTTTTGTCCTCAATTTAATCAT
>JAICVW010000628.1 GCA_025935105.1 Nitrososphaeraceae archaeon | reverse complement strand
CTGCAAGAGTATGAAGCTGAAATCCAGCAAATACATCAAGCACGTGCAGAGATAACAAATACAGAAGCAACACGACTTATGCAAATTGATCCACATCCACATTATGAGATAACTTTTAATCAACGCAATCAGGTACGTGTTGGACATGAAATTACAGATTCAAATTTTATAGCCGACATAGCAATAGGAACACCTGGAGAGCATGATTATGAGGAAACTCTAAATATCAATAGAGAAACAATCAAACAAATCCTTCAAGATGAATGTAATAGATTAGGTCCAATCAAGGTAAGAATAGGTATATTTGGAACACTAAGACGTATTACAGATTATCAACAAGGATTATTTGAAGCAACAAACTTTGTAGAGGAAGAAGGGTATGATTATAGATATAATGTACCATTTAAAACTCGTAATATGCCAATTCTTCCAGCTACAAATATAGATGATACATTCAACTTTGGATTAATGCGAATAACAGAAAAAGTAGATGCATATCAAAATTATGGATCAGGTTGGGAATTTTACCGTGTAGAGCAAATCTTTATAGAAGTAACACAATTCCAGCCACCAACAGGAGCTGGTCATATACCACTTCCAAAAGATTTAGCATCAAAGAAAGGAGTAGTAAATCCGGCAAATAAAGATGAAAAATGTTTTCAATGGGCAATCTTAATGGCATTACATCCAGTAGAAAAGAACGCTGAAAGAATTGCACAATATCAAAAATATGAAAAGGAGCTAAACTTTGAAAACATAGAATTTCCAGTACAAGCTGATGAAATCATTCTTAGAAGATTTGAACGACAAAATCCAACAATCGCTCTTTGCATTTATGAGTGGAGAGATCATAGACTTAGTCCAATCTATGTAACAGATAAGGAAATTGCAGAGGGCCGTAACATGATTGATTTAATCCTTATCAGTGACGAAGAAAAACAGCATTATTGTTGGATAAAAAATATGAGTCGATTAGTTTCTCAACGAACAAAAAACTGTAATAAGACTCTAATATGCAGATGGTGTGTATCAAATTTTACACATATTCAAGAGGAACATAATAATCATATTGCAATATGTCGAGGAATAAAAAAGACACCACAAGCAGATAGGATGCCAACAGAAAAGAAAGGTAATAATATATATGAATTTAAGAATTGGAAGAGACGTATGCAAGTACCTTACTATTTTATAACAGACTTTGAAGCACTTGTTATTACAAAGCCATCGGAAACTATAGATATTCTTAAGAAAACAAAGAAGATCCAAGAGCAAGTTCCATGCTCATACTCCTATGTAAAAGTAAGATATGATGGAGTAGCCGAACCACAAAAAATCTTTGTAGGAGAGAATGCTTCTCAAAAGTTCGTAATAGAAATAATCAAAGAGGCTAATAAAATTCGTCAAGAATATAAGAATCCTATAGAAATGTTGCTATTAAATGATCAAGAGCAAATAGATTATAATAACGCAATAAACTGTTGGATATGTAGTAAGTCTCTTAATGGTGATAAGGTAAGAGATCATTGTCATATCACAGGAAAGTATCGAGGGCCTGCACATAAAGCCTGTAATCTTCAACTTAAAATAATACCAGAAAAAATGCATATACCAGTAATCTTTCATAACTTATCAGGCTATGATGGACATTTGATTATGCAAGGAATTGGTGCAATGGAATGTAATGATGATATCGAACCAATCCCATATAACATGGAAAAATACATGGCATTCAAGTTGGGATCACTTCGATTTATAGATAGTTTACAATTTATGAAGTCGAGTCTTAATGATCTTGCATCAAATCTAGGTGCTCAAAAGTGTAAAAATGATCAGTGTAATAATCCTAAACATCTTTGGCGTATTGATAATAATAGATGCTTTGCAAGTCCAGAGAACTTTAAAATAACAAGAAGCCAAGTACCTCAAGAATACTTAGAAATATACCTTAAGAAGGGAGTATATCCATATGAGTACATGGATAGTTGGGATAAATTCGATAAAACCAGTCTCCCACCAAAAGGAGCTTTCTATAGCAGGCTTAATAATACACATATTAGCGATGAAGAATATGAATATGCTAAATATGTTTGGAAAACAACTAAGTGTAAGACTATGCGCGATTATCATGATATTTATCTCAAAACCGACGTTCTTCTTTTAGCAGATATCTTTCAAAATTTTAGAGAAACAGCAATAAAGAAGTATGGTCTTGATCCACTCTGGTATTATTCAACACCTGGTTTAGCATGGGATGCGCTTTTCTACATGACAGGACAAAGGCTTGAACTCATCACAGATCAAGATATGTATATGATAATTGAGCAAGGACTTCGAAGTGGAATTTCAATGGTAAGTAGACGATACGCTAAAGCTAATAATCCAGGTATAGGATCAGATAAGTG
>JAICVW010000719.1 GCA_025935105.1 Nitrososphaeraceae archaeon | reverse complement strand
TGTGCAGAAGGGTGGGTGGATATAGTGATTTTGCCGTCCTTTAATAGTACAATATATCCAAGGGCACAAATGACTTCGAATCAGGTTTCTCCGATAATCAAGAGACTTGTTGAACATGATGCAGTACAGTGCGCAATCGCCGTGACACTCGATGGAACAATTATTGCTGACAACGATGATGCATTGGCGCTGCTTCAACCCAAAAATAGGTCTGTCGAACCAAAAATTTCTTAGAGATTAACATAATCTCGCAACGGCGTCAGAGTTGGACTATTTGTTCTCAACCACTCGAGACAGTTGATGAATGAGTTGGCAGATTCTAAAGTTGTAAGAACTGGTACGCCAGCCTCAACAGCTTTTCGTCTAATTTGATACTCATCGTCTAACATTCCAAGATACTTTTCGATGGTAGAAGTCGATGGAATATTTATAATAAAGCTGATTTTGCGTTCAAAAAGCAAATCTGATATATTTGGCTTTCTGTCCGGCTCGCTAATCTTATAGATTTTTTGAATATCCATGAATCCGTTGCTCATCAGGAACTCGGCAGTATGTTCGGTAGCCATGATTTTGTACCCTAAACGTGAGAGGATGGACATTAAAGGCAATAGCTTTTCTTTATTTTTGTGGCCGCCAATAGTAATAAGCGCTGATCCTGTCGAGGGCAGTGTATATCCTGCAGCAATATAGGCCTTTGTGAGTGCATCATAGAAACTATCGCCGAAACATGCAACTTCACCAGTAGATTGCATCTCGACACTCAATACGATGTCAGCACCTTCGAGCTGCATGAATGAAAACTGCGGGACCTTAATTCCGAATCCTAAAATTTTTGACCAACTCTCGTTCGGGACTGGTGGCAAGCTTCTTCCCATCATTGCTTTTGCCGCTAAGTTAATCAGATTTATTCCTACGAATTTTGATACAAAGGGCATGGATCTAGAAGCTCTGATATTTGCCTCTATTACAAGTACCTCATCATCCTTGACGATATACTGGATGTTAAAAGGACCTCTAATATTCAGGGCGTTGCCTATCCTTTTAGAGTAGTCTATTATGGTTTCGGTTGTTTTTCTGTCAAGCCTCCATGGAGGTATACACATCACAGCGTCGCCAGAATGTATGCCTGCATTATCAATGTGTTCTATGACTGACCCAATTAAAATCCCGTTTGCGCTGCCTACGGCATCGACCTCTACTTCTGATGCGTCCTGTAAGAACTTGCTAATAACTATTGGATGATCAGGGCTAACTCGCGTAGCTTCGTTCAAGAATTGTTCCAGTTGTAGATCTGCCCAAACTATTTTCATGGCTACGCCACTAAGAACATATGAGGGTCTAACCAACACAGGATATCCTACAGATAGAGCAAATTCTTTGGCTTCCTCTATACTAGTAAACTTTCTCCATGATGGTTGGCCGATCTTCAAAGCTTCTAACAACTTTCCAAATTTTTCTCTATCCTCTGCCTTGTCTACGTCTTCACTGCTCGTGCCAAAAATTTTAATGCCTTGTTTGGCTAACCTAGGTGCAAGGTTATTCGCCGTCTGTCCGCCAACACATGTTACTATACCTTCCGGGTTTTCCTTTTCAATTATATCGAGTATCCTCTCAAATGTGAGCTCCTCAAAATACAGCCTATCACAAATATCATAATCAGTGGATACCGTTTCAGGATTACAATTGATTATCGACACGTCGTT
>JAICVW010000485.1 GCA_025935105.1 Nitrososphaeraceae archaeon | reverse complement strand
CACTTAACTCCCAACATGCGGTACCATGTAATGGCAACCCCGCAACACCGTGCTTACCGCCACAAAATCGGACATCAGAGGGAGTTGGAGCTACAGTTCAGGCTCAACAAAACAATTCAACAAACCCTATTCCAACATGCTCTATACCGCCGCTCAACGGCTCACTACCATGCAACAACGAGAACAAAAGTATCAGTCTGACACAAAGTAATAGCTGGCTTGATAATCTCACAGGTCCTCATTATGCGATGCCATGTAAGGACTCCCCGAGTACTATGTGTTATTATCCAGCACCATCAAGACCAACACAACATATACAACCACAACCACAACAACCAGAACGAAATGGCACTATTGTTTTCGGCCTCCCGTTTGCAAAGACTCGCAATAACATAACCATAACAGAGAATCCATCTGGTGGTTGTTTAGATGACCCTGCGGTTGCTTGTGGCCCTTAAAGTAAACGGAAGTATCTATTACAAAAGGTAAATGGAAATGAAATAGTATTATGACTTGCAACGGAATCTGTGCAAGGTTTAAAACACCAGGTAGATATGCAACTGGAGCTAAACGCTCCCAGATTTGTTCTATATTCATAAAATGGGACTCATCAAATACATGTCCATGCTGTCATTACTCTTTGAGAATTAGGCCACATCTAAGGAGAGCTAAAGTTAAGTGGCGACTGCTGCTAAAGTTAAAGAGTGACACCCAAGGAATGGGATAGCGAAGAATGCCATCTCCAACTTCAATCGATTGGCCTGTTATCAACTTTATCACTCAAATTCTAGGGTGTATAGCAGCGATAATAACAATATTATATGCCACGCATAAGATAATCAAGAATTTCAGAGTTAAGGAAAGATGTTGAACACCTGCAAGGCATCGATGTGAAACACCTCAATGAAACCATGGAAAAACAGCGAGATAAACTGGAAGAATTCAAAGTACTCTATAAGACAGACATAGGAGTAAGACAGGCAAGAGAGGATATAGATAAAAGTTGAAAGAGGAGCAAGAGAAAAAGTTGGAAGAGAGAAGAAACGGGACAAATGCAGTAAAAGGCAAGAAACAGGGAGAGGAAAGTCAAATACTATACTATGTCTGATTCATGGATAAACGAGATGAATATTGAAACAGGAAAAGAGACATAAACTTCAACTCCATTATGAAATTCTCTGTGCTATTGATGATAGCATAATCAATTATCGGATTGTCAGACCAACCAATATACAGCATATCTCTAGACTATCATATGACAAGCTCATAAACCACCTCATGGACTTGGAACAAAAAGGCATGATACATAGGGATGTGGAAAATAAACGATCAATTACATTGACAAACAAAGGTAAGATGTTCCTAAAGCAATATACGAAGGGGGAGTTTGTGGAAACGGAATCAAGCCAATACAAGCGAGTCATCACCCTGATGCATCCTATGGGGAAAAATGGGTGGATTTATCCGTGCAGTTTTGTGAAGGCCCTCTTTGAGGAAATTAATGTAGAGGCAAGGATAACAACCACTGAAGTACCTACTAATTTTTAGGTATTGTGACTGCTGTGAGTGGGATTTCTCCTTGTGATATTCTTTCGATATTGGTTGCAATCAGTCTCGCAGATTCCTCTACTGATTCAGAAGTCCAGCCAGCAATATGAGGTGTTAGAACAAAGTTGTCAAGTTTTAATAATTTATCGTTTGGATCGGCAGGTTCTTCCCAGAATACATCAAATGCAGCTCCAGCAATCTTTCTACTAGCCAGAGATGTATACAATGCATCGCCGTCTACTATTGCAGCTCTTGCTACATTTATTAGGTATGCAGAACTTTTCATTAAACTAAATTCATCCATCCCTATCATACCCAAGGTCTCTTTTGTAAGTGGAGTATGAACTGAAATATAGTCTGCCTTAGAAATGGCTTCTTGAAGATCTTCTAGACCTTTTATATCATCTATTACTACAACTTCGTCTTCATTTCCCTGTCTGAGGGCATTTTCTTTCTTTTTTGAAGCGGGATGTTTTGTTACAGCAATGATATGCATCCCAAAAGATTTTGCTCTCTTTGCCACTTCCAGTCCTGTTGCCCCTAATCCTATTATTAGCAGCGTTTTTCCCCGAAGTTCTGACCCTAGAATGTTGACTACCCTTCTTTTCATTAGACTTGAACCAGCATTTTTCATGTTCTTCGCTAAGTAAATCATCAAAAATATGGTATGGTCTGCTACAGCGATATAATTAATACTAGGAACATTTGCTACAAGGATAGATTTTGATGTACAATAGCCTATATCTACATTGTCAATCCCAATACCCACTTGATGAACTAGTTTCAATTTGGATGAACTTTCGATTAAAGATCTATCAATGATTCCTAGACCATTTATAATCACATCAGCATCTTTAAGCTGTGGTAATAGCTCTTGACTGTAATCAACAGTCTCAACTGTAAATCCTTTCCCCTTTAATTTCGCAGTTAAAAAGTCTTGTAAACCTACAGCATATGACAGGATCTTTACTATCAATTTCCGTATGGTACAATCTCTGCTTTAAATATTATAGGATTTTCTAGTTCTGCAAAAATACTATTTTTCTTAACATCAATAGATTCTATTGTTTCATGAGTGGTCCTAGGTTCAGTCCATGCACATTCACAATTCGAGTTCATGGCAGTTGGCAGGATGCAGGTACCATCATCAAGTATGTCCAAAATCTTTGCACCAAGTTCAATTAATTTCTGAATCATTTCTAACCCTTCATGAACCCTATTGCAAATCCCATTGCCATACTTCCAGTCAGTGGGACACCCAAGTTCGATATTGTCAAAGATGTAGTATGATTATTACTACCTGTGAAATTGAAGTGGTTAGAAATCTGTGTTGTCGCATTTACTAGAGTCGAAACCGCATTCTGCGACGTCGATTGAAGCTTATCCCAGTTAACAATGAGGATTTGATGATACTGTAGGTACGCTAATCCAGCAGAGACCAACTACTATTGCCAATAATTTTACCACCTGTTTTAAAGCATATCATATCAAAATACCTGCAAAGAATCCCCCGCCGATAGCTGCCCACCTGTCCCATTGGTTGTTTAATCGGTTCAGTCGGATTAGATAGGGGTAATTGTCTCCAACAGGACAGCACGTCCCAGGTGCGACCAAGTATTGGCCGTTATTACATGCAGCGGTCGGCCCAAGGTTTGGGACATTTGGTGCGAATGGATTATTCACCATCTGTCCTATCTGTCCCATTGTGGGCCTAGCCAGCCCAACTAAAGTAGATAATATTACACACAT
>JAICVW010000564.1 GCA_025935105.1 Nitrososphaeraceae archaeon | reverse complement strand
CTCGAATTATTGCTGCGCTTCTGGGAAAACCCGTTTAACATATCTAGAAAGAACGACATACTGAATTATCAAAGATAAAAGGACAACTCCAAATGTTATCGTTTGTAAAATATTTTTGAATTCACTAGGAGGAAGAGACGCAACTAGAGCTACAGATATCGCACCCCTCATACCACCAACTAGTACTATGTGTTTCCAAGTATTGGGTATATTTTCCCTTGCGAACCTAGTTGTAGCAGCTAAAAGAGGATAAACTGTTGCTGCCCTAGCACCAAATACTGCAATTAGTGATAATGTGATTATAGGGAAATGTTGAGCTATATCTATCAAATTCATACTAATCCCCAGGTATAGAAATGCTGCGGAGCTTGCCAAAAATGCAATCATCTCCCAAAAATTAAATGCAAAGGTTCTAACACTCTTGCTCATAGTTGCTTCTTTTTTAACAGTTATGTTCCCAAAGTAGAGTCCTGCAACAGCTACTGCGGCTAATCCCGACACACCTAAAGAATTTGCTAGAATTACTGAACCAAATACTGTGGCTATGGTTAGCGAAGTCTCGGAAAGTGGGTCATTCATTAACGTGTGAAGACGATGTGTCGCAGCTGCGATTCCTAATCCAACAGCTGACCCTCCAAAAAATAACACGATAAAATGTTCAATATGTACTGCAAGGCTCAAATTAATAGAGCCATTCAAAATAGCAGAAAAACTGCTATTTAGATAAGAACCTGAAGCCGAGGTACCAATGGCTGCATAACTAGTGCTACCAACCGCTAATGCAATGATAGATGAAAACGCGATGGCACCAGTAGCATCATTGAAGGCTGCTTCTGATTCCATGAGGGTAGAGAGTGCTCTGGGAACCTTTATCCTCTTAAATATTTCTATCACTATTGCTGCATCTGTAGGTGAGATTAAGGCGGCAAATGCAAAAGCGACAAGTGCTGGTAAATGAGCAATGTAGACCAGTAGAAGTCCTCCAATCATGGTAGCAAGAATGACTCCTATTGTAGCCAGTAATAGGGCAGAAATTCTAATAGCTTTGAATTGTTTATAGTCTACATTCATCATTGCTTCAAAGATCAATGGTGGAATTATGAAAGTGATCACTAGATTGGGATTAATATTAAATTGAATGAAGCCTGCTATATCTAATCCAAACAGGCCAATAAGTGAGATACAGATCCCAAAACCTAATAGTATCATCGTATGTGGTATCTTTGTTTTAGAAGAGACAAGTGCAGCAGCGAAAATCATCAGTAAGAATATTGGAATTATATATTCGAAGGTAAGCGCATTTCCACCTTGGCTGCCCATGATACTATTATTAGTAGCGGTAGCTAGGCCTAGCAGCAGGGCAATATTCACATTTATCATTCATATTCATTTCGTATTATAATATAGTGTATTGGTTCCAATTTTATAGTCTAAAAGGGATAATGAATGGTGGCAGTCATAAAAAACAAGTCCAACTAAAGGATGGCCTGCCTCAATTTGTTAGAATTTATGCCATAGTTTGATTCGATCCATTGGATTGTTGTACGTCCATACATAGGTGACATTATTGCTTACAAGGGGTTACACTTCTGTCAGGAAGTAGCAAGTGGAAGAGTAGGTACGAGAGGAACGGAATCGAAGGCCTATCGGACGTCTCTAGAGGACCTCATAATATCAACCACAAGAAAGTAACTCCAGAAGAGGAGACAATAATTAATCTACGACTAACCAAACGATCTGGATGTAGTAGGATAAAGTTTAGGCTTAGACGAGTTATCGGATTATCGCTAAGTACAAGAACCGTATATAGGACACTGAATCTAGCACGAACAGACTAGGCCATTAGATATGTCTAGTCGTTAGACATACCTATGATCGGGAACCTTTAATTATTTGACCTCTATATAATATACATGCTAACAAAAATTATTAAATGTAAAGTATGCAAACAGGAGTTTGAAACATTCGAATCATTGAGGCAACACGAGAGGTACATGACAGAGGTAAAGAAATTTAAAGATCACCAAGGTTTTGATGCCTACTAACAATCAACCTAAAACTTTCATGAGTAGATATTATATATGGACAGTTGTAGGAATAGCTGTAGCAATTCAATTAGGCCTAATCTTGTTGTCAGTCCATTTCTTTCCTCCATCAAAATCCAAAAGTTCAAACAAAGTAATGTTAAACGAACACTTAGGTGTGCGAACAAGTATATTACTACACCCAGGTTCGCCCATCAAAAAGCCTCCAATATCGTAAAACAGGAACTAGAAACTTTGACTGGTTCTTCATTTTGGACTGAAAATATAATTTCTAGAAGCAAATGATGTGTTGTATCTGTGTTACCAATATCTTTGATTGTACAAATAGCTGAAGGTCTCATCCTATTCAAAAACATAATTGTTAATAATCAAACAAACATACTGTAGATCAAAGGAAACGGAGTTGTAGATGTGGGTAAATAATCCTGTCCCAAGTGCACAAATAACAGTCATTCTACTGATCCCAATTCTTTTATTCTATCTAGCTTCCTTGACTCCAAAAGCAGTTGTTTCACAGAATACTATTACTAGTGTAAAGAAGTTTGCTCCGTCAGGAATTGACTGGAACACATTATGTACTGATTTAAGTCAGATGAAAGTATTACTACCAAAGTGCATTTAAGATATCATAGAACCGAAAATGGACAATCTATACTGACTAACATAATTACGTATTAATCAGTTGGGCATCCATACAGGGCAATATGACTTAAAAAAGTTGACGAACTTATGTTAACCAGTATAG
>JAICVW010000292.1 GCA_025935105.1 Nitrososphaeraceae archaeon | reverse complement strand
CTCCATATTTTGTCATCATCATTCTTTATTGGCCTGCTACCTCTCTCTTCTGCGCCAGGATCGGTTATGATAAGTTTACCGGACTTGTCAAATGTCAGTCCCGTGAATGCGTCCAATCTCATTCCCCAGGCAACTACTTTTAGATCAGTTCCATCTGGCTTGGCACTTATTATACATGCGCTACATCTGACATTTCCATTAATCTTTTCTCCTTTCTGAGTACTATTACCATAAGCAACAAATGCTCCTGTTGTGACATTGCCAGTAACATTTCCTGCCACAACTCCAGTTCCATGGCCACTACTGATTTTGCCGTCTGTATTATTTTGAGTGTTGCTGACTTTAACTATCATATCCTTTAGGACAGTCATCTTCTTGGGACCATCTGCCAACAAATTTGGTGTCTGAAAGTTTTGTCCTGTTAATGTGATATTCTTTGCAGGAACGTCATGTACAAAAGGATAACTTGCTAGCCATCCTAAATTAGGAGAGTAGCTGTCCTCACCTACTACTCCACTATTTGTAGCACTTCCCTGAGCAAAGTACAGCCTACCATCTGGTCCAAATGCGATAGCATTAGTAGGATGATCACCTCCGGCTGGCAAATCATTTATTATATCCTGAACAGCACCATTGGCAGGATTAACGGTAGATATTTTGCCCTTGTTGGCTACATACAGCTTTCCTTGATGGAAAACCATGCTTGTGATGGGCCCATTCAAGAACTTGTCTGTTACAAGAGAGATTGTACCATTATGGTCTATTTTTAGTATTCTAGGTGTAGGTGATAATCCGCCAAAACCTTGGCCTGCTTCAGCTACAAACATATTTCCTACAGTATCAAATGCTACACTACTTGGAAGAGTAAGATTCCATAAAACTGGTTCGATTTTGTAACCTTTTGTGATATTAAAATTGGTAGTACTTGGTGGTTTACCAGCATTGATAGTTGATACAGCTAGCTCGGCTGGTATAGTACCAGGATTCTTTGTTTGCTGACCTATCACAAGCTGCGCTTGAGCCATATGATCTATGGTAATAGAGCTGTTGAGGGCCAGAGTGAATACTGAGAATATCAACAAAGTAAAAACGATGCCAAAATAACAATTCCTTCTTCTATTGCTACTTCTCCTACCTGCATTTTCTTTTTGGCCCTTACTTGTGCGTTCATCTATGATTTCCCCCCTTTTGCTGTAATTGTCGCTTCTAAACATAGCGGCCATGAGAATACAGAGCTCCAGACATTATTAGTTATGTGATTTCATTATTTAAAACGGTTATAATCAGACTGTCGGCAAATTGACTGACGCTTGTTGGAGTGGTACAATATATTGCAAATAATTGCAAACTGAGACGCTGCTTTATTATTCTTTATGACAATAATACCGCATGAGTGATACTCAACACAAATCATCACGTTCACATCAAAAGAAAATAGTACTGGTAATGCAAGGGGGAGGCTCCTTAGGAGCTTATGAATGCGGTGCCTGTAAAGTCATTGCTAAACATGATATCAAATTTGATATCATAGCTGGTACTTCAATTGGTGCTATTAATGCCTCGATAATAGCTTCAGGATATACGAAGAAAGATGGAATTAAGAACTCTGTAAAGAGCTGCGAAGATTTCTGGATGGATTTAGCAGGGGCCGGAAATAATATATCAACACCATCACCTCTCGCATTTTTACCATATAAAGAGAAATCAGAACTATCAGCTGCCTATTCTTTATTTTATGGTAATCAGAGAGCATTTACTCCTTTGTGGATTATACCGGGTGGGATACCGTACTATTATTTCTTCAACTCACCATATCTCTATAACGTAGGTAGATTCAAAAGAACTATATCTAAATATGTAGATTTTACAAAACTTGGTCCACATTCACAAAATCCAGAAGATAATAAGCAGCAGATAGGTAAAGACAGCATAGGTAATGATAGTAATATCAAAACTGATAATAATGGCGTCGCACTGACTGCGAGCAGAAATGCGAACAGAAATGCGAACAGCAGTAGTAATTATAACAATATCAAAAATAATGATAACAGTAAAAATGATAGTAATAACAATAATAACTACGATGGGGATAACAGCAGTAACGAAGTTCCCAGGTTAATTCTGACTGCTACGAACGTACAAACAGGAGAGCCTGTGATATTTGATAGTTCAAAGATAAACATAACAGTGGACCATGTTATGGCAAGTGCTGGATACGCCATTTATGGATTACCATGGACTAAAATACATGACAGATACTTGTGGGACGGTGCTTTTGTATATAATACGCCTCTTAGGGCGGCTACAAGGGCAATAGGGGCACCGAAGATAGTATATGTTACTGATGTCTTTCCGCGTAAGCAAGAGACACTTCCAAGAAGTATGCCTGAAACATACCACAGAATAAGAGACCTGCTATTTACAGACAGATCTATTGAGGAAACAAAAGAGATATCCGAGATGGCAAAAAAAGATCTTTTGCTCATTGAACAGATGCACGAACTAATAATAGAGATTTCAAACAAGATCAAAGATACAAAATTAAAGTCAAAGTTTAATGAAATTGAAGAAGAATACACTAGCCTTGTACGCAGTAAACAAGGACTCATAATGGACAAAATAGTCCATATACAACGAAATGAACGCCCTGGACGTCATTTTATATATGAGGATGCAGATTTTTCAATGGATACCATACAAGAGTTAGTAATTCAAGGACAGGAAGACGCAGAACATGCTATGGAACAAGCGGATTTTAGATGAATCAACGGCAGATATCCTAACAAAACCCGACTGGTCTAGAAAAGATAGAAGCCCATGATCATGCGTCAAATCCTTATCAGGACAAACAATGCTAGAAGAGATGTATATGTTTATATCAAATATTGCTAATGTTTCAATCGATCAGATTGAGATCCATATATCTTATTGTCGGAGTATTTGGGGCACTAATTTTTGGAGCAATAAGTGCACAATCAGTTCATGGAGCTATGAGCATCATAATTAATAACAATAAACCTGCGATAAATACGATAGACGGGATAGTCGGCCCTACTACGGTCATAGCAATGAAAAATAACAGTACCACTGCTCCTACCACTACTGCAGCAGCTGGTAACACAACTGCCGCTAGTAACAACGTAACTGCTGCTTCTGGCAACAACGGTCACATATACCGAGGCGGAGCAGCTGCTGGATCTGGAGGCGAATAGTTCTCTGAATCAAACCTATCAGTGAGATACTTTGCTAACGGCCTTAGTCTAAGTATTTGCAAGGTAACCAAAACAGGCGAGGATCGTTGAATAACGCTGGAAGGATAATCCACTTATCTTCGTCTGTTATGCCTGCATGATTATCACCGGTTTTTTACTACATCTAAACCACTTTGGATACAGGCAGCAATCCAGATCTGTACAGACCTGGTAATTGCTCACTCCGTGTTCAGTTGCTATATCTTCAAAAGTTCTACCTTCAGCCTTTGTAGTATAGCCAGTAGCTTTCGTATTCCTTTTTATTGTTAGTGTTGCTCATAAATTCTTTTAATTTGTTCTTCTGTGCTAGTGGAAGAATGAATTATAGACTTAGAACATTACCTTTGACAAGCTTTAACTATAGTCTAGGTTATGTAATAATCAAATAACAGCACAAGTGCAGACCCTTCAATTATGGCAGAATAAAAGGAATGTCTAGCAGTAGTTCTAATGATGACGAAATACCCCATCCTTCCGAGTTGCTTGCGCGTTCTTTTGTCTCTTGTCTCCGTATCTATGAAACCAGAATGGTTCCCATCATCCAAGGATGAATCTTACAATAATATGGAAACACGCCCTTGTGTTGCAAAGCTACCGTAAGAGAGGTACCAGGCAAAATAGTCCTTGTATCAAATGTATGGCCATCAGCTGAAGTGGCTGTATGTGCTACATAATCCTTGTTAGACCATGTCACTTTAGTCCCTACATGAACATTTGTACTAGCAGGGATAAAGAATCCACCGTAATTATTCTGGTATGCAGCATTTTGTGGCATCTCTATTTTCACATTCACAAAGCTGCTAGTAGTTGATATCAACTCTCTTTGAGTTATAGGTACATCAACGTAGATTACTCCACCAAGATAAGGGTGTAGACGATCAACATAGACAATGGTACCAATTTGATTAAATGTGTGGCTAAAGCTAGAATTCCCATGTGTGGAACCTTTTGGCCAAATGATGCCAGAGTCAAACAGCAATGAAGTAATAGAATGGTTCGCATTATCGTTATTTACCCATGTCACAGTATTGCCTTTATGAAGATGTAGTATGGCAGGACTCAATGTATTAGCACTAGTTGCAACGCCTGATCCGGGTTTTATGTCAATAGTAGTTGTATTACTGGATTTAGTAAGATCTGTGTTTATGGCTGCAGCTGCTGATGCAGATGGTATTATTTGAGCAGCTGCTGATGCAGTGGACAAAGTGAAAAAGCGCTGTGAACCATTGAGACTCAAAGTGAAAATCGGAACCATTAAAGCTACTGCTAAAATTAAAATTCCTCCAGCACCACAATATCTATTCCTCCAGATCATTACCTCTTATTCGTCCTCCATTCTTATGCGGTCTATAATAGTTGGCCAACAAACTATAAATGGTGATCAAAGATGGCCTATGAGAAGGTTTTGTGTTATTTACTCAGAATAGGTTGGCCGCAAAATAAATATTAAATGATATCTCTATCTTTTACATTATAT